>NZ_JAAHHC010000010.1:133969-156887 GCF_010672265.1 Moorena sp. SIO3A2 | reverse complement strand
TGGGACTGGTGTTTGGAGGTGTGCTTTTCCGATCTGGGGGGAAACCACCAGGGCCGCGCTGCATCGTTTTAGAGTGTGCTCAACAGGTTGTTTTTTTAGGTTTGGGTTTTTTGACATGAATCAAACATTGAATTCGTCGTTATAATTATAATTATAATTATTTTTGTCAAGGGTTTTGAATTTTTTTTTTTGGGAGTTTTAGGGGTAATAAAAAAAAGCGATCGCATAACTTTAGCGAACGCTTTTTTTTAATATAATTTAACTTATTTAACCTATCTCATGCCGATGAGATAGAAAAATTTTTTCCCTACTGCCTACTCCCTACTCCCTATTCCCTTTAAATAGAATCTCCTCCTGCCTTTTTTGCCTCTTCTACCCAGCTATCAAACAACTCTTGACGATTTTCCACCCACTCTTCAGCATGGCGACGGATATCTTCTGGACTGCTCTCACCCTCTTTAATCTTTAGGCTTTCAAGGTTAATGTCCTCAGCTGGAATTTGAACCAGTTCAAACCAGCGCTTCGCAACCGGGTTAGCTGCCAAAAATTTCTTGTTAGCAACAATCCGCTGGCGATCGACAGTAAATCCCAGATTTTTTCCGTCTACAGAGGTGTCTTTTTCAGTTAGACCTTTCTGGGATTCAGGAAGAGAAGTAAAGGGAACTTCTAACCAAATTATATCTTGATCGGGTTTTAATATTGTAGATATCCAGTGAGGTTGATAAGTATAGTACATAATGCTTTCCCCTTGCTTGTAGCGAGTCATAACATCGGCCAGTAGCACAATGTATTGTCCTCTAATGTGTTCAACGGTATCTTCTAGTCCGTAAGCTTTGAGGTGATGATCGATTACCACTTCGCAAAACCAACCAGGATTACAACCGATTAAATTAGCTTTACCATTGCCGTCTGTATCAAATAGTTTTGCAATCTTTGGGTCTTTAAATTGTTGCAGGTTAGTAATGTTATATTTATCAGCCGTTTTTTTATCGATCTGATAGCCTTGTATCCCATCAGGAGTAAGAACTCCCACTCGCTCTAACTTTTTGCTACCCCCAGCATTTTCAAAGAATTCTATATGTGATTTTTCATAGTTGATAGTACTATAATCTAGGTCGCCATTAGCCACAGACACATAAATAATAGGATAGTCAATTTCCTTGGGTTTTTCGATTTCATAACCAAGTTTTTCCAAACCAATATTGACTATCTCAGTTTGAAACTGTTCCTCGATCCAGTTACTATGGGCAGAGCGAACTTTAGTTGTTTTCCCAGACGACGTTGATTCACAGGCACTTAAACCGATTAAAGCTGTCAGAGTTATTCCTAAGGTAAGTTGTTTGATCAGTTGTCTTACTTGTCGTTTCATTAAATCCTCTCCTAGGGTTTTTATCACTAAGTCTTACCGTTAGTCATAACTATAGCAGTTTTTAATGGAGTAGGGAGTAGGGAGATGGGGAGATGGGGAGATGGGGAGATGGGGAGATGGGGAGATGGAGAGATGGGGAGATGGGGAGATTTTGATTAAGGGTAATTATCCTGAGATGATATAAACCAAAATACTATGTAAGCATTCAGCCGTCAGCTGTCAGCTGTCAGCTTAAAATAAACTTAATTTGGGATAATTTAATAGTTCGAGATTAATGAGAATTGAAAGTCTGGGGAAAAGCTGAACAGCTTTGTGGCACAGGCTTCGACCCTGTGACTTTCGTGACTATTAAACGAATGCTTATCTGGTTTATTCAAAAGTTCCGTAGCTTGCCAATAGCGCATAAGCACCTCAAGTAGCTTGCCCGTAGCGCATTAGCTGAATCCTTACAGAATAATTAAAAATTTTTTCTGGTTGATTTAATATCAAAAACCTGTTATGATTGATGTCATTGCCGCTTGTTGGTATTAGAATAAATTCTATTATAGCTGTCGATAATATCTCCAATTATAGCGTTTTTGCTAGTAATAATATAGAGTCAATTTTCCCAACCACTACTCCCTACTCCCTACTCCCTACTCCCTACTCCCTATTCCCTACTCCCTATTCCCTCTTGCCTATTGCCTCTTCACTTTAAATAGAATCCCCTCCTGCCTTTTTTGCTTCTTCTATCCAGTTATCAAACAACTCTTGATTCTTCTCAACCCACTCTTTAGCATGGCGACGGATATCTTCTGGACTGCTCTCACCCTCTTTGATCTTTAGGCTTTCAACGTTAATGTCCTCAACCGGAATTTGAACCAGTTCAAACCAACGTTTGGCAACTGGGTTAGCTGCCAAAAATTTCTTGTTAGCAACAATCCGCTGACGATCGACAGTAAATCCCAGATTTTTTCCGTCTACAGAGGTGTCTTTTTCAGTTAGATCTTTCTGGGATTCAGGAAGAGAGGTAAAGGGAACTTCTAACCAAATTATATCTTGATCGGGTTTTAATATTGTAGATATCCAGTGAGGATTCTGAGCATAGTAAATAACGCTTTCCCCTTGTTTGTAGCGAGTCATAAGATCGGCGAGTAGCACAATGTATTGTCCTCTAGTGTGTTCAACGGTATCTTCTAATCCGTAAGCTTTGAGGTGATGATCGATTATCACTTCGCAAAACCAACCAGGATCACAACCGATTAAATTAGCTTTACCATTGCCGTCTGTATCAAATAGTTTCGCAATCTTTGGATCTTTAAATTGTTCCAGGTTAGTAATGTTATATTTCTCAGCCGTTTTTTTATCGATTTGATAGCCTTGTATCACATCAGGAGTAATAACTCCAACTCGCTCTATTTTTTTGGTACCCCCAGCATTTTTAAAGAATTCTAGATGTGATATTTCATAGTTGATAGTACTATAATCTAGGTCGCCATTAGCCACAGACACATAAATAACCGGATAGGTTATTTCTTTCGGTTCTTCGATTTCATAACCAAGTTTTTCCAGACCAATATTGACGATTTGGGTTTGAAACTGTTCCTCGACCCAGTTACTATGGGCAGAACGAACTTTAGTTTTTTTTACAGAGGAGGTTGACTCACAGGCAACTGACCCGAGCAACAAAGCGATCAGAGTCATTCCTAAGGTAAGTTGTCTCACTTGTCGTTTCATTAAATCCTCTCCCAGGGTTTTTATCACCAAGTCTTACCGTTAGTCATAACTATAGCAGTTTTTAAGGAGCTAGGGAGTAGGGAGTAGCAGGGTGGGGAGATGGGGAGATGGGGAGATGGGGAGATGGGGAGATGGGGAGATGGGGAGATGGGGAGATGGGGGAAATTTTAATTAAGGGTATCCTGACATGATATAAACCAAAATACTATGTAAGCATTCAGCCGTGAGCCTTAGCACAAAGCTGAATGCTGATAGCTGATAGCTAAATCCTTACAGAATAATTAATTTTTTTTTCGCTTGATTTAATATAAAAAACCTGATATGATGATATCATGGCCGCTTGTTACTTTTACAATAAAGTCTAGTATAACCGTCGATAATATATCCATTTATAGCGTTTTTAATATTAAAAATCAATAATAAATATAGAGTCAATTTTTACAACCACTACTCCCTACTGCCCACTCCCCACTCCCTATGAAGCATAAAGAAACAACCCTGACTAAAACCCTTGCCATAATTCTCAACTATTTAGACGGTAATTTGGAACCGGATTCCAACGTCGTTAATTATCAAACCGCTAATGATCTTAAGGAAAAACTCGATTTAACCTTACCCGATGAGGGAGTCGCTTTAGAAGCGTTAATTCCTATAGTAGAATCTTACCTGAACTATAGCGTTAGAACCGGTAGCACTCAATTTTTTAATCTACTTTTTAGTGGGTCTAGTATTCCGGGAATAATAGCCGAGATGGTTACCAGTGCCACGAATACTACCATGCACACCTATGATGTCGCCCCCGTAGCCACCCTGATGGAAATAGAATTGATTAAAAAATTGACCAGTTTAGTGGGGTTTAAGGAAGCTGAAGGGTTGATGGTAACTGGAGGAAGTAATGCTAATCTGATCGGAATGCTTTGTGGACGACATCAAGTTTTACCGGAAGCTAAATTACAGGGATTGGGTAATAATCAGTTAGTCGCCTTTGTTTCCGATCAAGCTCATTATTCCTATTTAAAAGCTGCTAATTTGTTAGGGATTGGCATCAAAAATTTAGTCAAGGTTAAGTCTGGTGTTGATGGCAAAATGATTCCCGCAGCACTAGAAGCTGCCATTCAACAGAGCTTGTCAGAAGAAAAAACACCGTTCTTTGTGGGTGCAACTGCCGGTACAACTGTTTTAGGAGCCTTCGATCCCTTACCGACCCTTGCCGAAATTACCAGGAAATATGGCTTGTGGCTGCATGTCGATGCGGCTTGGGGTGGGCCGGTTTTATTTAGTGAAAAACACCAGCATTTGTTAGCAGGAAGTGAGTTAGTTGATTCCTTTACTTGGGATGGCCATAAATTAATGGGAGTTCCTTTAATTTGTTCCGCTATTTTAGTGAAACAAAAAGGACTATTGTCAGAAGCTTGCTCTGGGGGAGGTACGGATTATCTATTCCATGATGATGAAAATGATTTATACAATTTAGGGACTAAGTCGTTACAATGTGGTCGGAGAGTAGATGCACTCAAATTATGGCTGTGTTGGAAATACTATGGTAAAAAAGGTTATGATCAGCTGGTCAATCATTTATTTGACCTAGCTAATTATGCCACCGAGTATATCCGCCGTTGCGATAATTTAGAATTAATCGCTGAACCACAATTTTTGAATATTTGTTTCCGTTATATCCCCAAAGATGAACCGCTTGACGCTACTGGGTTAGA
The DNA here is from genome assembly GCF_010672265.1 of Moorena sp. SIO3A2. Lineage (NCBI taxonomy): Bacteria > Bacillati > Cyanobacteriota > Cyanophyceae > Coleofasciculales > Coleofasciculaceae > Moorena > Moorena sp. SIO3A2. The sequence goes on along the minus strand of NZ_JAAHHC010000010.1, from coordinate 152,090 downwards.
CCAGCTGAATCTAGACATACGCAACCGATTATTTCATTCTGGAACAGCTTTTGTCAACTATGCTCATTATCAAGGTCTGGTTATGATTCGGTTAATCCTGGCTAACCCTGAACTGCAAAAAACTGATTTAGAAACGTTTTTCCATAATTTACTTAATGCTGGTAAACTAGTTGAAAGTGTTAAAGGATAGAAAAAAAAATGAAGGATAGCAAAGACTTTTACGAAGGGATGGGATTAAAGTTTCTGGAGCCTCAAAATCAGACAGAAGGAATCAGGGAGTATATGGAGTTAGAGGATGACTTTATACTGAGAACCTTTAAAGGGGTAGATAGTGTTCTGGATGTAGGATGTGGTGAGGGACGTTATGTTCGTAAGCTTGCCCCTATTGTAGGAAAGATTACAGGAATTGATTTTTCAGAACAGCTTGTAGCCTTAGCTAAAGACTCCACTTCTACCTTTAATAATGTCACCATTTTAGCCGGAAGAGCAGAACATTTAACAACTCTGGTTCAAGAAACGTTTACTTACGGATTATTGGCATGGAATACCATTGGAAATATTCCTCAACAACTTCATCAAGCTATTTTCGATAACCTGGCAAAAGTAGTAGATAAAAAGGTATTTATATCTACGTTTAAATCTAACCAAGAGGTAATGGATGAGCGCTTACGCTATTATGACAAAACAGGTTTTAAGGTAGAAAGTATCGATGGCAATCAAGTAATTTTAGAAGGGGGATTGCATCATGCTAATGCTTATCCTTTCAGCTATTTCCAGGAATTGCTTGAATCAGCAGGATTTTCTATGGAAACTCATGATTTGGGCTGGGTTGGTGTGATGATTGAAGGAACTAAAAAATAACTTAACTGGTCAGCTAATGCGCGAAGCGCACGCTGCGCGAACAGCTATCAGCTGTCAGCGGTCAGCTAATCAACGGGAAGTAGTAAACAAGCTGGGGAGTGCTAGTACGGCTGGTTGAAAATCCCTGCTCGTTTTATTCATCCGACCCCGTGTAGTTAAAGCACCTGCTAGCTGAACGCGATCGCGTGCGCGTAGCGCATTAGCTGATAGCTGATAGCTGACGGCACTTCAAGTAGCGTGCGCGTAGCGCATTAGCTTACATCTCAGAGGTTGTCTGAGAAGTCTCATTTGCTACATCCAAGCCCCCTAAATCCCCCAATTCTGGGGGACTTTTAGAAGCAAATTGACTCTTGTTCCCCCCAAAGTTGGGGGGTCAGGGGGGCAAAATTCAGTATCAAAAAACTTGGGAGATATCCTCTCAACAATCACAACAGGGGTTTAAAGTTCAGAGTTAAGATAATCTAGATTAGACCAGCTGAATCTAGACATACACAACCGATTATTTCATTCGGGAACAGCTTTTGTCAACTATGCTTATTATCAAGGTCAGGTGATGATTCGGTTAATGCTGGCTAACCCTGAACTGCAAAAAGCCGATCTAGAAAAGTTTTTGCATAATTTCATTCATGCTGGTAAACTCTTCATGCTGGTACACTAGGTGAAGCTGTTAAAGGATAGAAGACATCATGAAAGATAGCAAAGACTTTTACGAAGGGATCGGATTGACTTTGCTCGATCCTCAAAATGAGACGGAAGGAGTCAGGGAGTATCAGAAGTTAGAAGAAGAATTTATCAAGAGAACCTTTGAAGGGGTGGATAGTGTTCTGGAGGTAGGATGTGGTGAGGGACGTTATCTTCGTCATCTTGCCCCCCTTGTCGGCAAGATCACAGGAATTGATTTTGCCGAACAACTGGTAAACATAGCTAAAGAATCAACTGCAACTTTTGATAATGTAAAAGTCATTCTCGGAAGAGCGGAACATTTACCTACTCTGGTTCAAGAAAGGTTTACTCATGCTTTACTGGGATGGAATACCATCGGCAATATTCCTCAAGAAGTTCATGAAATTATTTTCGATAATCTCGAAAAATTAGTAGACAAAAAGATATTTATTTCGACTTTTAAATGTGCTCCATAAGTCATGGATGAGCGCTTACGCTTTTATGCTAAAACCGGTTTAAAAGTAGAAAGGATCAATGGCAATCAAGTGATTTTAGAACGGGGTTCCCATTTTCCTAATGCTTATCCTTTCAGCTATTTTCAGGAATTGCTTGAATCAGTAGGATTTTCTATGGAAACTCATGATTTGGGCTTTGTTGGTGTGATGATCGAAGGAACTAAAAAATAACTTGACTGAATGATATTTTCCCCACCTTGAGGAAAATATCAACAATCACAACAGGGCTTTAAAGGTCAGATTTAAGGTCATAGGCATATACCGTAGCCTCCCCATGGGAAGCACGCCCCGCAATCGCTCCATTGATTAGCTCCTTTGCAGAGCCATCCCCTAGCACCGCTTCGACCTGAGCCACAAACTGGCTCATTTCAGCAGGTGTCAGCAACGCAAATGCCACATCTGTTGACCGCCAACCAGGGTCGAGGCTAAGCCTCACCATCTGTTCATCCTGGGCTTCAATCCAGTGGGATTCCGCTGGGGTTACATTACCAGTCATGGTGAACCCCATTTTCTCCATCAGCGATGTGAACCAAACACCCTCGGTCACGGACCAGACCGAATCCAGACGCTCCCACGCTGATTCTGGAAATAGGTTAAAATGCCAGTAAGCTTTACGACGCTGCTCTCGGCTAGTCGTGACAAGTACAAGTCGTCCACTAGGTTTCAGCACTCGTTTGGCTTCCCCGATCGCCTGCTCACATTGCTCCGTTAAAGATGCTGAATGGACGTCTTCCCCTCCAAGGTGGTGTAGCACTTGGGCCAACAGCACTAGGTCAAAGGAACCGTCTTCAAAAGGAAGCTTGGTGACAGAACCCACCTCAAAGCTGGCATTGTCCAAGTCTTGACAATGTTCTTTGGCGATCGCAATCCGCGCGGAATCGGTGTCAATTCCCACAACTTTACTCGCCACCTCAGCAAGGTATCGTGCGTGCTGCCCTGTGCCGCAGCCAGCGTCTAACACCATATCTCCTGGCCGGACAAATCCCAAGATCTCTTTTACCCCAAAGGGGCTGCGTGCTTGGTTGTATTGGGCCGCTGACTGGTCTGAATTGTTGTCGCCGTAACCAGCCTGATTGTCATCTTGCTTCAGGTAGTGCTCGATATTATATGGTTTCCTTGGCATCCCCTGTTTCCCCTACATAACGCTCTGTCCGCAGATCGGGGTCGTGGGCCACCACCCGGTGCATTCGGCGCAGGCCAAGGTAGTCTGCCCTAGCCAGGTGCTGCACTCCAAAGTTGTCCCAGATCACCACATCCCCCTTAGTCCAGGAATGGCAAAGAACCTGGTCTGGACGGTTGGCTTGCTCAAAGACGCGGTTCAAAAGTTCCGTACTCTCCTCTTCCGACATTCCTACCAAGGACACCGTGAAATTTGAGTTCAGATAGAGCAGTGGCACACCTGTGTCGGGATGCTTAATCACTGCCGGATGAATAGCCTGCACGTCATTAGTCACATCATCCGGTCGGTTGACCCGGGCATAACCCTTCTGGAGAGAGTGGAGAGCGCTGATACCATGCAACTGCTCCCTTAGTTCTGGTGAGAGATTGCGGTACATTTGGTTAGCATTTTGGAAGCAGGTATTACCACCGTTAGGAGGCAGGATAAACCCACATAATACGCTGGCCCGGGATGGGTTCATTCGCCAACTCATATCTGAGTGGAATAGGAAGGAATCCGCTGGAATCCCCGTGTCACCCATGGTTTCCAGAATTTGCACCTTGCCAGTGCTGTCTTTGGGTGCGTTTACTGGGTGGTAGTTCTCGATCTTCCCGAAAAGCCCCGCCAACTTTAACAGACTTGCATCAGCTTGGATTGGTTGATCACCGAAACTGCCTCCGTCAGGAGGGATGATCACTACCCCATTTTCGTAGAGCAGCTCTCGAATGCGATCGCATTGTTCTGGGGAATTAAGATCAACGTTCGTCAGCTTCACCCCAAAGGGTTTGAGTTGATGGACTGCAAGAGTGGATAAGGTTTTCATGGATATTGAACTGTTTAACTGGTAAACCGTTATGATACACTGGTAATTCTCTGTTCCAGAATATCCGGCTCAATCTCTTCAGGTTTAAAAACTAAATCAGGTTTGAGGTAGTGTAACGGATAATCTTGGCGCATCCGTTTGTAGCCTGCACTAGTAATATTGAGCACAATGGTGTCCTTTTTCCCTATTTTACCCGCTTCAACTGCTTGAATTAAAGCACCAGTAGCAACACCGGCAGCAGGACTAACATCTATTCCTTCCAATTTTTCAAATAAAATTCTTGCTTTCTCTGATTCGTCATTAGTCACACCATACATTTCTCCCTCAGTATCAGCCAATGCTTCATAAAGTCCTCCTGCAAGAGAGTAAGCCGGGTTTCGGTTGGTAAGTACCTTTGCAGAAACCTGACTAATGGATTTTTTTGCTTCTATTTCGCTCAAAGCAGTAATGTCTCGACTACCTGCTTTCCAGGCATCGGTCATGGGGGTAAAAGGAATATTTTGACAGAGGTGAAGCTTGATTTTTTTGTTGCCAAATCTGCCATCTGCTAAAAATCTGAGATTGGCTTCGTAAGCTGAAATCCCACCAGTACCGGAACCCACAGCTTGGAAATAGTGATCAGGAATTTCCCCAATGGTTACTGTAGCATCCACAACGGTTAGCCCCATGCCATCCCGTCTGGCTACATTTTTAGCTCCTCCTTCCGGAAAGAAACCCTCTAATTCACTGATAATTTTTCCGATCCGAATGGCATCGGAGTAGTCACTATTCCCACCAACAGCAATCAGACGAACACAAGAATCAAACGGCTCCTTTGACCAGATGGCGGATAAATTTTGCTCTGGAATGACCAAGCAAAAGGGAATCTTCAGCTTAGAGCAAACCGTAGCAAACGCTCGGCCAGTATTTCCAGCTGAAGCAACGACTAGGGTTTTGGGGTTATCCTCTGGTATTCTAGCTAATATCGGGAAAGCTTCTAATTCTTTAAACGAACAAGTAGAAAGATCAGCATCTCGCTCTGGCCAGTAGCCATTGAAACAAATGAAAAGATGATCTAATCCGAGATGGTGAGCCAGATTTTTGCTTTGATAAGTAATCGGTTTACCTTCTGTCTCTAAGTATCGATCAACCGGTAGCCAATCGATATATCGGAATAAACCTGGGAGATTCTCTTTGACTTCTAGCTTTTCGTTAGGATAGACAGCACGCAGAAGGGATGGCTCATGTTCTTCGTCACAGCAAAGGCGGAAAGGGTCTGGTTCATAGTCTTTTCCACACAACGTGCAACGCAGGATATATTTGAGTTTAGACTTCATTGTGATTAGTCCTTGGCTACCGCAATATTATAACAGGTAGTTAAAAATAGTCCGATTTGGAAGTCGGGAGTCGGGAGCGGTGCGACCCGTGGCGAATTTAATTCGCCAACGGAAAGCGCACCGAGGGAGTCGGGAGTCGGGGGAGATTTTTATGAAGTATAATGATCCTGGTATAGTTTGAGGGTTAATAAAAAAAAGCGACACTCTTTGCTGAGCATCACTTTTTTTAGGTCTATAGCAGTCGAAGTAAAGGTTAAAACATCGGTAAGCATTCAGCGGTCAGCCGTCAGCCGTCAGCCGTGAGCTAAAAGCTCACGCTACTTGAGGTGCCGACGTAATAGAGATTAAAATAATGCTGACCTCTTTTATTCAAAAGCTGATAGCTGCTAAGCATTCAGCCGTCAGCCGTCAGCCAAAGGCTGATACGCGACACGCTGATACGCGACACGCTGATAGCTGATAGCTTACAGATATAGTTATGTTCCCTGTTCCCTTTAAACCAAAAAACTATCTCCTATTAATAATAGGTTCCAGACTTACGATGATGCAGAGCAGTTACTCCATCAGATAGCACCTTACCATTTTTAACTACCCCATAAACTAGCCAGTGGTCACCACATTCCATCCGATTTTCTACAGTACATTCCAAATAAGCTAGGGCATCACTTAGTATTGGACAACCATTCTTTGCTTCTTCGGTCTTTATCCCACCAAATCGTTCTTCACCAGGCTTAAAGGGTTTGAGAAATTGCTTCATAAACGGTATATGTTTCCCATCTTCTAACACATTCAAGACAAAGTTATCCCCAGTGTGCATCAAAGACTCAATTGCTCGTTCTTTAGCTACCGCTACGGTTAACCCTGGAGGGGTAAAGGTAGCTTGAGATACCCAAGAAGCTAGCATCGCTCCGGTCAGGTCTTGTTGTTTAGTAGTCACAACACATAATGAACCAGTCAACCGTCCCACGGCTTGCTCAGTGCGGGCAGCGGAAGACTCACCGGCAGGTTGCTTGGGTTTCCGGGCTTTTTTGGCTTTTTTTAGGGCTTGAGCAAAATCTGTACCGGCTTCTTCACAGTATTTGAGGTCTTTCTCCGTAGGCTTAAATTTGACCCGAATCGTGTCAAAGCCAAACTTGTAACCGGCATCCCGGAACTTATTTTCTAATAGGTCAATGGCTTCCCCACTCCAGCCATAGGAACCAAAGACACCCGCTAGCTTAGTTTTAGTAGCGCTAGATAAAACCATACCTAAAGCGGTTTGAACCTGGGTGGGTGCGTGACCTCCTAGGGTAGGAGAACCCATGATAAATCCGTCTGCTTTCTCGACAGCAGTTCCAATCTCTTCTGGTTCAGCTACTTCGCAGTTAAGGGATTCTACCGATACACCAGCTTTAGTGATACCTCGTGCGATCGCTTGGGCAATCGCTCCAGTATTGCCGTAAGCTGAGGCATAAATTAGGGCAACATTGGCCTCTTGAGCTTGTTGTTGCTTACTCCATTTTCCATAGGACTCAGTCAGTTCTTGAAAGCCATAGCGCACCAAGGGGCCGTGACCGGTAGCATAAAGCTTAGCATCAAAGTCTGCTAATTTAGCTAAAGCTGTTTCTACCTGTCGGGCGTGGGGTGCCATCAGGCAATCAAAATAATAGCGTCGGTCTTCGTTATAAACCCTCCAACCTTCATCCATTACCTGGTCTCCACAGACATGAGCACCAAATAATTTATCTGTAAATAGGATTTGAGTTTTAGGATCGTAGGTACAAAGCTGATCAGGGAAACGGGGATTAGGGGTAGGGATAAAGTCTAGGATGTGACCTTGACCTAAATCGAGAGTGTCATCCCCTTTCATCACCAGGATTTTGAGCTCCTGTTCTGGAATCGCTTTATCCTCTAGTTTCTCAAACAGAGTGCGCAAGGATTTAGCTCCAGGATTGGAGCAAACAAAGGTAATCTCAGGAGCAAGTTTGAGCAGAGCATTCAGAGTAACCAGGCGATTGGGATTGAGGTGACCGAGGATGACATAATCTATTTGTTTCGGGTCAAGGCGTTCTTGTAATGCTTTTAGAAAAACCTCTGTAAAGGATTCTCCTGGTGGATCGAATAGGGCAATTTGATCAGCTCTAATGACAAAAGAATTAGCAGTGGTGCCTCGTTGCAAGGCATATTCGATTTCAAATTTGAGCCGGTCCCAAGTACGCGATCGCAATATGAGGGTATCGGTAGCAATATGGAGAGCTTGGACGTCACGGGGTTTTGTAGTGTTCATGGTTCAGGTTAGCCGATTACATTTAGAACTGCTATTAATGTTTAGTAATGATTTCCCACTTTCCGATGGTGGATAGCAGTCAGAGACTCTGGCTTAGAAACCCGTCCTGTCTCAACGGTAGAGTAAATAATCCAATGATCACTACATTCCATACGGGTGGTAACTTTACACTCTAGATAGGCTAGGGCATCGGTCAGAATCGGGGAACCGTTTTCTGCGGTTTGTGTATTCACCCCTGCAAAGCGGTCAGCACCAGGTTTGAAGCGCTTTAGGAAGTGTTTCATCAAGTCTTGGTAGTTGCCTTCTTCGAGTACATTGAGTACAAAGCGGTCTCCCACTTGCATCAAGGATTCAATCGCCCGGTCTTTGGCTACAGCAATGGTGAAACCTAAAGGCTCGAAGCTAGCTTGGGTCACCCAAGAGGCTAACATCGCACTCTTGACATCCCCTTTCTTAGCGGTGATGATGTACAATCCACCACTGAGACGACCTAGGGCTTTGTCTAGGTCTGTATCTAGGGATTTCATGTTCTTGATCAAGCGATCGCGACTCAGCCATTGCCCCATGTCAGTACCCGCTTCTTCACAAAGCTTGTAAATGGTTTCACTAGGAGTGTCTTTGATGCGAATCCCAGGAAAGGCTTCTTTGAGTCCTAGGCTTCTAAATTGACTGCGTAGGGGGTCAATCGGTTCGTCATCTTCGCCATAGGATTCAAACAGACCAAAGGATTGCTTAGATTTGACCGCAGCCAGTACCGTGCTAACTGCTGCTGTAGTGTTACTGTTTGTGGCTGGAGCCATGCCAATCACTATGCCAGCCGCACGGTTAACTGCTTCCTGAACCTCTTGGGGGTCAGCGGATTTGAGGTCCATCATCTCCACAGCAATCTCAGTTTTGGTAATGCCTAGGGCTATAGCTTGAGAAATGCGATCGCTATAGCCATAATCTGAGACATAAAACACAATAACGGATTTTTCTGCCTTGGCCTTAGTTTGACTCCAATCGCGGTAATTTCCTAGCAGTTGTTCTACATTGTGGCGCAGTAGAGGACCATGACCATTAGCAATAGTAGTTACCTCTCCCAACTTTTCCATCCGCTTGAGAGCAGATAGCACTGAACGGGCGTTGGGAGCCATCAGGCATTCGTAGTAAAATCGATAATCTGCTTCGATAGCGCTGAGGTTGTCATCATAGGTGCTAGCAGAGCAGTAGTGCATACCAAACACATCACAAGTATACAGCACCTTAGTCCCGGCATCGTAAGTGAGCATGGTGTCGGGCCAATGAAGATTAGGGGCATTGACAAATTCCAGGATATGCCCATTGCCTAAATCCAGCTGATTACCAGTTTTGACAATTTGCCGCTGAAACGGTTGGTGTACGAACTCTTCCAGGAAATGGATTGCCATTTTCGAGCCCACCACAGTAATATCTGGAGCCAGTGCCAGCACATCTTTAACTAACCCACTGTGGTCTGGTTCGGTATGGCTGATAATAAGGTAATCAATATCGGTAGGGTTAATTAGTCCGGTTAGAGTATCTAAATATAGCTGGCGGAATTTTTCATGGGAGGTATCGACCAAGGCAATTTTCTCGCCCCGAATCAGATACGAGTTGTACGTGGTGCCGTTTTGTAGTCCAAATTCGATGTCGAAGCGATCGCGATCCCAATCTAAAGAACGAATAGTTGTGGTATCTGGAGCAATCTCGCTAGTCTCTATGGTTAGTCGCTTTTGAACCCGGTCAGTCAGTACTACCATCCCTTTACTCCTTTATCCGCTATTTTTAAGTTATGTAACTTTTCTTTATTTTTACACAAATATCTTCAAAAGCTGGATTAGGATATGCTATGGCTCTGATTTAGGATTCGTTATAGTTCAGTGATCACAAATAATATCAAGTCAGGTTGAATACCCATAATTAGAGGAAGTGTGGGGAGATAGGGAGATGGGGAGATGGGGAGATTGGGAAGGTGTTGATTAAGGGTAATTATCCTGACATGATATAACTGATAGCTAACGCCCTAGGCTCATGGTACCCTTAACCAATCTTGGCTTTTAGGCCACGCGATCGCTCGATTGCGGGACGAAGTCCATCGCGTTCAACGTTCAACCTTCAACCAACCAACCAAGCTTCAACCTTCAACCTTTAAGCTTTAACCTTCAACCTTCAACCTTCAACCTTCAACCTTCAACCTTCAACCTTCAACCTTCAACCTTGGCCTTTAGGCCACGCTACGCGAACAACCTATTGGCAGAGTAATAATAAACTCAGTGCCTTGACCCACTTCCGACTTAACTTCAATCTGTCCCAGTAGCTTCTGAGTCACTAAATTATAGACAATATGCAGACCTAAACCAGTTCTGCCTTGAGGTCTAGCAGTAGTAAAGAAAGGTTCAAAAATTTTGCCCACATGCTCCTGAGGAATCCCACAGCCATCATCATGATACTTAAGCATAACCTGGTCTTGAATCCTTTCAACAGTTAAGGTTAACTGTCCTTGTTCTGATGGTTGATAGCCATGGGTAATGGAATTGATCACTAAATGAGTAATAATTTTCCAAATAGCTCCTGGATAAGTATGGATCGTAACTGTATCGTCTCCTTTTAGGGTTAAACCATGGCGAGTCTGTTTGAGTTTAGGCTCTAAAGTAAGTAAAACTTCTTCGAGATAGTGTTTAAGACTTAACCTGCGCTTTTCTAAATCATCTTGGTCAACAGCAACTTGCCTGAAATTTTGCACCAACTCCCCAGCCCGTTGTAAATTACTCAGAATTAATTCACTGGATTCTTGAGCCACTTCCAGATAGTTTTTGAGTGCCGAGCGCTTTAATTTACCCTCTTGGAAACTACGGAGAAATCCAAGAGTTTCATCAGCTAGGGTAGAAGCAGCAGTAATCCCATTGCCAACTGGCGTACTAATTTCGTCAGTGACACCAGCCACAAAGCTACTTAAAACGGCTTTAGTCTCAGATTCCACTAACTGTTTCTGAGTCGCTTTCAGGTCTTCCAGAGTTTCAGACAGTTCTTGAGTGCGTTCAGCAACTTTTTCTTCTAGGGTGTTGTAGAGATTAGCATTTTCTAGAGAGATAGCCGCTTGAGAGCACAACAGTTCCAGAATTTCTAACCTATCCTTAGTAAACGCTCCCGTACATTGATTGTTTTCAAGGTAGACAATACCGATCAGTTGACCGTGATTGAGGATAGGTGTACACAAGATACTCTTAGGTTGTTGCTTAATAATATAAAGATCAGCTGCCAACATCGTTTCCACACTAGCGTTATCTAATACTAAGGTTTCGGAGCTATGGGCAACATAGTTGATCACGCTAACTGAAATATCTTCACTCTTTACTACTGGAATTGATTGCAGTACGGTTAGAGAGAATTGCTGATCTGATTCGGAATTGCCTTCGGAGTTGCCTTCGGAGTTGCCTTTGGACATAGACTGAGTTATATAGTAAGCGTCGATCACCCATTCTCCAGCTTTAGGCAAAATCAAAGCACATTTTTCTGCTCCTGCATTCTCAATGATCACTTTCATTAAAGTAGAGAATAACTGCTCAAGTTGAATTTCCCTGGCAATGGCTTGAGATGCTTTGATCACTGTTGCCAAATCTAAAGCGTCTGAAACACTGAGGGTATGGGAGCTGATAGTTTGGATTAGGCTCAAAGTCGATAAAGACTGACTATTGGACGTGGTGATTGAATTGCTAGGATCGATGCTAATAGTCTGTTGTTGCTGGATCACAGCCAGTAATTCAGGATAGCGTTGTTCTAAATCCTCAACTTTAGCTTTAGCTCCCCAGCGAGCATAGGCATAGTAGGCATCAGTGAGGTAAACTTCGGCAATTTTTGGTTTGCCCCGCTCTAAGTAAAACCTAGCAGCTAGTTCATTAGCAAGGGCTTCTTCGTGAAGGTATTCGTTGTCTTTTGCTCCAGCAATAGCAAGATCGTACAGCTCCATAGCATCGAGAGTATCCCCGACAACTCGCGCTATTTCTGCTGCCACCAAATTGTACTTGTGTTGGAAATTGGAAGGAGCATGCTTAGCCCAATTCCCCATGGTTTGTTGGTTTAGGTTTACTTGGTTTAGGTCATGCTCTTGCTGAGTGCGATTGGCTGTAGGCCAATCGCAGTTAGGATACTGAGCAAGTAAGGATAGGGAATAGTAGAAGTTATGAGTAACAACTACCAGTAAACCAAATGCTCCATCTTCATACTGGATAGCTTTTGAACCATGAATAACAGCTTGTTGATAATCGTGAAAGGTATAGCAAATAATTAATTTAGCTAAATGGAGGGTAAACAGCGACTGATAATTGTGAGTTTCGTGGAAATGATTAAACATTTCATGCTCATTAAAGTCATCACTCACCAACTGGGAATTATCAGCTAATAATCCTTGAAAGCTTAAGGTTACGTGTTTCCATATATTAGTATATAATAAACAATATTGTTGTTGGGTGATAACTAGTAATTCCATATATTTACTAGCTTCTTGGTTTATAACAATTAAACTCTCACCCAGCAAATATAGATGAGTAAAATAGGCCATAATGAAATAGCCAACATATTCTATGTTTCCTTCTTCACGTACACGTTGAATTCCCTCCCGCAATAAATTTAGTGTTGCTCTGCCATGTTCTTTGCCAGGACAGATAAAAACGCTGAAAATTAGGTGAACTTTAGATGTCAGGGTTTTAGCTTGATACTGCTCCAACAGCCGTAACGCTATCTGACCAGAGTGATAAGCCGACTCCATATCATGGATAAATTCACGGAGAAACACGCCGTAAATTACATAGACACCAGCCGCTAAGCATGAATGACCATGGTCGAGACATAGACCAATCATAGTCAATGCCACATAGGGATAGAGATTAGGTTTGACACGATGTATCGGAGGCGCAAGGGTTAATAGAATCCTAATCGCCGCTAGTTGCTCGGGATTGGTCATGGTTGGCATAGTTGCCAAATCCCTTAGGGATGGTAATTTCACTAACTTATTCTTGTATCCTGAGGCACTAGATACTAGGGGAATCTTCAGCTTTTCTAAGGTTTGTAATCCAATCTCAATCCCTTTGCTCTGGTAGTCTTGACCAATATAAATCTGTACCTTTAGCTCCGAGGCCTTTACGCAATCAAGTATCTTAGTTGCTTGGTCTAAAATACTATCGCTTAAGGCAATTGCCCTGTCAAAGTTAGTGCTAAGGTACTCTGATTGTGCGGCTTCTTGATATAATGACAAGGTCAGGTCATAGTTACTGTGCCAACTATCTGCTGCTAGCAGTGTCATCCCCAACCTTAAATACTCAACCGCAGCAGCATAAGCTGTAGAAGCCTTAGCTTTTCGTCCTGCCATTAGATTTAACTGAGCTAGTTCATTCCGTTCAACTTGCTCAGAAATTAAGTCCACACCATAATTCAACTGGCTGACAATATCAAAGATTTTCTCTTCCCGTTCTGCATTAGAGGTATTTTCTAACAGTAGTTGACCAATTTTAAAATGAGTTGATTGCTTCTGGTCTTCCGGAATCAAAAAATAAGCGGCTTGCTGCACTCGGTCGTGCAAAAATCGGTAGCTAAACTCTTGCCCCAAAAGCTCTGATACTGGTTGTTCTAAGGTTTCTATCCCTCTGGGTTTGACATCCAAACTAGCAAAAGAATTAAGCTCAGAAACTGATAAGTCATCAGAGTTAGAATCCTGAAAAAACTTGTAAATTTCAGTGATTGGTAAGATAAATCCTTCTTGTAGCGCTTTCCATAAATTAGCAGCTGTTTCAGCTTCCGACTTACCATGGACAATTGCCAAAGTTGCTAAATCAAATTGGTTACCAATACAAGCAGCCAGTTGAAGTATCTCCTGAGTCACTACTGGTAATTTTTTTAACTGTAGCGCCATAAATTCCACTACATCATCAGTCAGAGCCACAGCTTTGATTTGAGCAATGTCACACTGCCAATAACCAGATTCAAAATTAAAGCTAATCAGTCCATCTTCAGGCAAAGATTTAAGGAATTGAGTGGCAAAGAAAGGATTCCCTTGAGTTTTTTGATCAACTAGTTCAGTTAAAGGGGCTGCTAGTTCCACAGCACAATGGAGAGTATCTGCAATCAAATGGTTAAGGTCAGATGGCTTCAGAGGAGCTAAGGTAATAGTATTAACAGTAGCCTTAGTTTTAGTAATCTGATCTAGAGTCACCATCAACGGATGGGCTGGGAAAACTTCGTTATCCCGATAAGCACCAATCAGTAACAGATAACCAGTCTCTGTTTCACTCATCAACAATTGCATCAACTTCAACGAGGCCAAATCTGCCCATTGCAAATCATCCAGGAAAATCACTAAGGGATGCTCAGGAGTGGTGAAGACCTCAATGAATTTCTGGAACAAGCGATTGAAGCGATTTTGTGCCGCACTCCCTGATAATTCTGGCACAGCAGGCTGTTGGCCGATAATCCGTTCTAGTTCGGGAATGACTTCAATAATAACTTGACCATTGTCTGCCAGTGCTGTAATAATTCTAGTTTTCCACTGTTGCAATTGAGCATCAGTTTCACTCAACAGTTGCCCCATCAAGTCTCGGAAAGCTTGGACAAATGCTGAAAAGGGAATGTTTCGCTGGAATTGGTCAAATTTTCCTTTGATGAAATAACCTCGTTGTCGGACAATCGGCTTGTGGACTTCATTGACCACAGAGGTTTTACCAATGCCGGAAAAACCTGCTACCAGTATCATTTCGATGGCGGTCGGAGAGTTACTCACCCGCTCAAAGGCTGCCAGTAAGGTCTCTACTTCCGAAGCACGACCATAGAGTTTTTCCGGAATTACGAAGCGATGCTCCCTAGGAGCCGCTACGCGAACGCAAATATCCCGACTGCCTAAGTTAAAGGATTCAATCCTGCCAGTTTTCTGCCACTGCTTGAAGCAAGTTTCCAAATCATGCTTCAACCCTAAAGCATTCTGATAACGGTCTTCGGCATTTTTCTCCATCAGCTTGGCAATCATCATAGAAAGCACAGCAGGAATATCGCCATTAAGGCTATCCGCAGCAGGAGTTTGCTTAGCAATATGACAGTGAACTAACTCCATCGGGTCAGTGCTAGGGAAGGGTAATTGTCCCGTGAGCAATTCAAAGAAAGTGACTCCCAAACTATAGAAGTCGCTGCGGTAGTCAATGCTCCGATTCATCCGTCCAGTTTGTTCCGGTGATAGGTAAGCCAGAGTGCCTTCGAGGACATTCGGACTTTGAAGCACCTGAGTTTCCCGGAATAGCACAGAAGCAATACTAAAGTCAATCAGTTTGACCTGTTTAGTATCTGAATTAATCAGGATGTTGGCAGGTTTAATATCTTTGTGAATCACCCCCTGGATATATAGTCCCTGTAGGGTGGTAACAATTTGTAGGGCAATGGGAAAGAATGTGCCTAAGCTCATGGGCTGACCATTACTATAGTCACCCAGGGAAATACCACCAAAATCCTCCATCACCAATGCATAACTATGGCGATAGTGTTCCAAACAGTAAGGCTTAACAATGCCAGGGATGTCAAGGTTTTTGGCAATGGTGAACTGATTGCGAAACCTGACCAATTCACCGAAGCTAGGATAGTCGGTATTGAGTAGTTTAATCACTACGGGTATTTGATCCGACTCCCGTAAGCCTCGATAAACTAGGGTTCTGGAACTCCCGTAAAGGGTTTCGGTAATTTGATAGCCAGTAAGTGTGATCAGAGTGCTGTTCATAGTGATGGCCAGTTGAAGATTGGCAGTAGGAAAGAGGTGGATCTCGATGCTTGATCAGAATAATCACCCTAGTTTTCCCAAAAACATCACTCGATTCCCATTGGGTCTAATGCAAAGCTACCCTACACCCCAAACCTTCTAAACTACCCAGTAAAAAGCAAGGGCAAGCCCATTGAAAAATAGGCTCCCCCTTGCTGGATATGGGTTAGCAGTAGAGTGTCGAAGGTTTTTTACCTTCTGACTTCTTCATGCTTGAGATCTTTTACCGAGTATTCTTCCACACAACTGTGAATGGCATGGGAGGTCTGAGGACTTCGCCTGTGCCGTTACAGATCAGGCCATCACGACAGGCATACGGTGGGTCAAAATCGTATGTGCTTGTTCCTGTTAAATCTACTTGGCCAGATACCTTAGTGTCACATAGGTCAAGCTCGTAAAACATTGCTGGAGGTGGATAAATCCGTGGCACAGGTAGGTCTGGAGGGAAGCTGATCTGGATTTGTGCCAAGTCATATCCTGGCAGAGGTACTTCCTGACAATCCCCAGGCTGTAGGAAGGTATTACAAGTAGGACTTGCAGACCTATCGCACAGAGCTTCTTGTGCACTAGCATTGGATACATTCATTGCCAAGGCTACTGTCAGGGCAATCAGTAGACAAGCAACGAGTTTCAGCGCTTTTTTCATTTTCGTGCCGTATTTCGTTTCTTTTACGTGTTTTGTTGAGCGGGTTGACGCCATACACCAAGCATGTTTAGAGCATTAATCATTTAATGTCTATTATTTGCTTGAAGGGTTCTAGGTCTTTTCCGCTTCATCTATAAGACGTTTTTTCCTGCTATTTTCTGATTTTTTTTCTCGATCCTTTTCTGTGCTAGTGCTTCTGAGCAGAGCAGGGGGAGCCCAAAATTGAGGGGCTAGAAGGGCAGAATCATACCCAAAATCAGCCTTGCTTTCTTGTACTTGGGCTATTTTTTGATGAGAGTATTCCTGATCACAATACCAAATAAATGTCTCCCGCAGCCGTTCGAGTAAAGTAGCGATCGCCCCGACTGTTTCTGTCAATGTCTGATCCAGTATTAAACTTGGCAACAAAACAGGCTGTCTTGAAGATTGCGGTAGCTCGCTACTAACATTAGCTACATCAGTAATCGTAATCTTCTCGCCCACGTTAGCTATTGGCTCCACGGAACTATTGACAAATTGATGGGTTTGTGAATCTACTACCTCTACGCACTCGTGATCTACCGATTCCGTCCCGGTCTCCAAGGCTTTATTTTGATCATGCTCGATTTTCTTCTGGTTTTCCCCATCTTCCCGTGGGCCAGGGGATTTCTTCCCTACCGATGCCGTGGCACTTACTTGCGACTCCCCCCGGAAAAAATAGCCCTTCAACTTCTGTTTGAGTCGTTTGCGAGCCAAAGATATGCGCTTGCAGACGTTGTCGTAGGATATCCCTTGAATCTCAGCAATTTCTGTATGGGTATGCTCTTGATAAAAATGGCAAATAAATGTCTGCCGCAACCGTTCCGGTAAGTCCGCGATCGCCCGTCGAATTTCAGTAGACTTCTCCTCTGATTCCAGAGCGCACTCAGGGGATTCCACCAAAAACGCCGTAGTTATTTCTTCTGTATCGCCCACCCATTCGATATTTTCAACACCAGTAGCCTCCCGAGAGCGTTCTCGGATCATATCGATACAAAGATTGCGAGTCAGCTGTATCAGCCAAGCCTTGACATTAGTAATTTTCCCCTGGAACCTTTGTACCTTTTCCCAAGCTTTCACCATCGCCCGACTCAAAGCATCTTCGGCATCCGTTGGGTTAGAATTCATCAACTTGAGACAGCAGCGATAAAGCTGGTCTTGATGCTGCTGCCATTGCTGCCAAAAGTCAGAGACTAGATGACACTGGCTACTTTCTGTTAAAGCATTATCCCTTAATTGCTCTCTTTCAGTTGCTGTGGCCATCATCATAGGTTAGGCGTGCCGAGATTACTTAAAGTTAAAACCTTTTTGAGGATAACTTGCTTTTTTATCAATAACAATCCACTGTAATAAACCTTAACCTAAGCCTAAAAACACACATTAAATCATTTGTCAATGGTTGAATATCAAAGAAATTTGTAAATCTATAAATCAGGAAACTATAGAAGTTTTTTATTCTTCAATCATAGTTTTTTTTTAACGTTAGATACACCCTTTGTCAATTACCCTAACTCAACCTAATTTTGTATTATACACAAACTATTGATGTTGTCAATCCTCTAAAAGTCATACTTTTGGCGCGATCGCATTTTTCCTCTATTTCCTAAGGTTTTTTTGACCCAAGGCACCAGAAAAAAACACACCACCACAGAAACAGCCTTATGTAAAAATTATCGTGGCCAATCTGGAAAGCACTATAGTTTAGAAAGTGATGCTGATAAAATTGCTAAAGCTATTTATAATTAAGAATGTAGAATTAAGAATTTAGAATTGGGAATTTAGAATTCTGCATGCAGAATTCAGCCTTCTTCATTCTACATTCTTAATTTACCCTTCTGCCTTCAACCTTCAACCCACCAACCTTGGCCTTTAGGCCACCCTACGGGAACAACCTTCAACCCACCAACCTTGGCCTTTAGGCCACCCTACGGGAACAAACTATCGGTAGAGTAATAATAAACTCAGTACCCTTACCAATTTGAGAATTTACCTCAATCTGCCCCAGTAGCTTCTGAGTCACTAAGTTATAGACAATATGCAGCCCTAAACCACTGCCACCTCTGGC
>NZ_JAAHHC010000010.1:0-133869 GCF_010672265.1 Moorena sp. SIO3A2 | reverse complement strand
CTATCGGTAGAGTAATAATAAACTCAGTACCCTTACCAATTTGAGAATTTACCTCAATCTGCCCCAGTAGCTTCTGAGTCACTAAGTTATAGACAATATGCAGCCCTAAACCACTGCCACCTCTGGCTCTAGCAGTAGTAAAGAAAGGTTCAAAAATTTGCCCTAAATGATCCTGAGCAATCCCACAGCCATCATCGTGATAGGTAATCATTAATTGTTCTTCAACTCTGTCAACCTGAAGATGTAACTGTCCATTTTGTTTGGGCTGATAACCATGGCTAATAGAGTTGATGACTAAATTGGTAAGCGACTTTCTGCACTTCAAACGTGCTACAAGTCATTGCTCAACGAATAAAGTTGATCACAGGCTTGATTATTGAGAATAGAGTCAATAAATTCATGGTTTATGTACTTATATAGGAGTTTCTACCCTAATGAGGTACACAGGTTTTTTTCCCTGTTCCCTGTTCTCTGTTCCCTGTTCTCTGTTCTCTGTTCCCTGTTCCCTGTTCCCTGTTCCCTGGAGCTTCGGAGCAGAAAAACACTGTATACTTCCAGTGGAAGTAGGGAAAGTGGGATAAGCACCGATCGCAGAATTAATTACCTACTCCCAATCTCTGTAAACCTTACATTGTAAGGCTTTGAGTTTTGTAAAATGTGTAATCAATTTTGTGTACCTGCTTATAAAAATTTGACCCTTAATACATTAGTAAAACTTATCTAAGTGATAATAGATTATAATCACCATTTTCAAAAAAGAAAGCGGTAAAATTAGTTAGGAGCTAAGCTATTTGGGATTTTTTTGATAACTACAATAAATGTTTGTCGGGTTAGATTAGGGCATCACTACATGTTTATCACTCGCAAAATGTAAGCATTCAGCCGTCAGCCGTCAGCTGTCAGCCTTGGGCTGATAGCTGATAGCTGAATGCCATCAACCTTGGGCTGATAGCTGATAGCTGATAGCTGATAGCTGATAGCTGATAGCTGATAGCTGATAGCTGAATGCTTCCCGAAAAATCATAGAAAAAAAAAGAAGATGGATGCTTCTAGTTAGCTATTTGGTGAAAATCCCTTTATGATTTGTTATGCTTGGCTGTTTTGGTAACGGAGGATCAGTTTGATGTTAAGATTGGAAGGAAAAAGTGCGATCATCACTGGGGCGGGACGTGGCATAGGTAAGGCAATTGCCCAGAAGTTTTTGCAAGAGGGCGCGAGGCTCCTGATTTGTGATATTGTACCAGATCGGATTGCAGCGGCAGCTGAAGAATTGAGCCAGTGGGGTGAGGTTTATGGGATGGCTGGTGATGTCTCTGATGGCGCTTTTTGTGAGGCGCTGGTGAAGCAGGCAGCGGAATACTTTGGTGAGATTGATGTGCTGGTCAACAATGCTGGTATTGTGGCAATCGAGCCCTTTCTCGAACACTCTGAGTCTGCGTGGGATAGAGTGATGGCGGTGAATCTGAAGGGCACTTTTTTATTGGGACAGCAGGTGGCGCGGGTGTTGGTGGCACAGGGCAAAGGGGGAGCGATTATTAATATGGGATCCACCAATGGTCATGTGGCAGAGAGAGAATCGGCAGCTTATAACGCTTCTAAAGCGGGAGTTATTTTGCTCACCAAAACAATGGCGGCGGAGTTAGCCCCGTACAATATTAGAGTTAATTGCGTTTCACCAGGGTTTATTATCACCGATCTCACACAACAATCTGGTGCAGGGGACACCTTTGTGAGAGAATATCCCAATAAAATACCAATTGGTCGTTGTGGAAATCCTCATGAGGTAGCTAATTTGTTTGCTTTTCTCGCCTCTGATGAGGCATCGTTTATCATTGGTGAGTCAATCATCATTGATGGGGGCCAACTCTCTTGGACGATTGACAAATGGTCTGGTATTGGAGGGTCTGCATGAAAGTACTCGCGATTTCTGCTCACCCTGACGACGAGACCCTGGGTTGTGGCGGGATGTTGCTGCGACATGCCGCAGAAGGTGACAGTTTGTTCTGGCTGGTTGTAACAGAAACCCATGAGCCGCAGTGGTCAGCGGAAACAATTCAGGTTAAGGCGACGGAAGTAAAGCGAGTCGCTGAAGCCTATGGAGTACAGCAGTATTTTAAGTTAGGATTGCCCTCGATTCGTCTTGATACACTGCCACTGGCCGATCTGATTGGCCGCATTCGGGATGTCATCCAAGAGGTTAAGCCAGAAGTCGTTTATCTGCTTCATGGTGGTGATGTCAATTCCGATCATTGCGTTGTTTTCACCGCTACGATGTCTGTGCTGAAGACATTTTATATGCGTAAATGGGGTGTTAGATGTATCTTTTGCTACGAAACCCTTTCTTCCACTGAAGCAGCTCCACCGCAGCCCCATCGTGCCTTTGTTCCCAATGTTTACCGTGATATCACGCCTTATCTTGAGCAAAAGCTTGAAATTATGGGGTTATATGAGAGCGAGACTCACTCAGATCCTTGGCCTCGCGGACCGTCAGCGATTCGGGCGTTAGCTCGCTATCGTGGGGGCAGTATTGGGGTGGACTATGCTGAGGCATTTATGCTGATTCGGGAGGTGGATTAATGCGTCTGTTGTTTTTTGGAGATGGCAGTTGGGCCACCCAGAGCTTAAGACGGTTAGCTCAAGAGGATTGGGAATTGCTTGGGGTGGTGACCCGGTTAAAGCCAAGCGATCCAGCTCTATTGGAATCTGCACAGGCATTAGGGCTGCCCATCTTTCAGCCCAAGAAAGTCAATGGGCCTGAATTTGTTGCAAAAGTGGCAACGTTGCGTCCAGACCTTAATTTATCAGTCTCTTATGACCAGATTCTGCGTCGCCCTATTCTTGAAAGTGCGCCTCAAGGGTTTATTAATTTTCATGCTGGTAAATTACCCTTCTATCGGGGTCGCAATGTGCTCAACTGGGCATTGATTAATGGTGAAAAAGAGATAGGACTAACGGCGCACTATGTAAACGAAGGGATTGACACAGGTGACATCATTTTGCAACGGACGTTACCAATTTACTGGACAGATGGCTATGGTGACTTGCTTGAGCGAGTGGTGGCTGCCTTTCCTGATTTAGTGGCCAATACGGTTAGCTTGATTGCCAATGGGGAAGTCGAACGGCAACCGCAATCACACCTGCTCGGCACCTATTTTTCTAAGCGCCAGAATGGTGATGAGTGGCTGGATTGGTCAGATAGTAGCCACAATCTCTACAACAAAATTAGGGGGATTACGCACCCTGGTCCTGGAGCAAGAACAGTCTTGGATGGTCAAATGGTTATCGTCTGGCGTGCCTTTTATGACCCGGCTTGGCCAACTTACATTGCCACACCGGGGCAGGTGGTGGGATCTCGTCCCCATGAAGGTATTGTGGTCAAGACAGGCGATTCGACCCTTTTAATCCAAGAAGTACAACTCAAACCCAGAGAGCCTTGTATCCCCAATTGGCCTATTGGTAAGCGTTTAGGAATTAACCTAATCGCGTATCTCCAGTCATTGGAAGAACGCTTAGCCGCCTTGGAAAAATGAGCAATCTGAAAGGAGGAAATGATGAGTGTGGTTTATGCTGCCACAAATGGTTTGGAACAATTTGTGGTAGAACCTAAAACTCCAATATCAGAGGCAATTTCGATTTTGACTCGCACCGAAGCAGATGTCTTGCTGCTGTGCGAAAATGACCAGCAGCTTGTGGGCACCCTGTCCTGTGATGATATTCGACAAGCAATCTTAGAGGGAGTGTCCCTCAAAGAGCCGTGTCTGAGAATCGCTGACCTTAACCCGATCACCGCTTCAAAATCCATCTCTCGTCGAGAAGCGATGCATCTAATGAATGGGCAAGAGATATCTTCTGTTAAGTATTTGCCTCTAGTAGATGAAAAAGGTCGTGTCGTTAACTTGTTGTCCCAGGAGGGTTGGCTTCAAAAGGATGCACTACCCCTATCAGCAGTGATTATGGCAGGTGGGTTTGGAAGCCGCTTGCGTCCTTTGACGAATGATTTGCCCAAACCCCTTCTCCCCATTGGCGATCGCCCAATTATGGAGTTAATTATCGAGCAGTTACGGGATGTGGGAATTCAGCAATTCTACGTCACCACCCATTACTTACCCGAGAAAATCATCAACCATTTTGGTAATGGTCGTTCTTTTGGGATCGACATCACCTATGTTTCAGAAGATACTCCCTTGGGTACTGCTGGCGCATTGGGCTTGCTGGAAAACCCAAACCGGCCCTTATTGGTAATCAATGGGGACATTCTCACTCAGCTTGATTTCCGAGCAATGTGGTCTTTTCACCGTAACCATCGCGCCCCTTTAACGGTAGCGGTTCGCCCATACGAATTACAAGTCCCTTATGGGGTGATGGAATCAGAAGGCCCCTATCTTCGCCAAATAAGCGAAAAACCGCGCCTCAACTTCTTAGTTAATGCTGGCATCTATCTGTTGGAGCCTTCGGTACTAGCTTATATTCCAGTGGGGCGGCGGTTTGATATGACCGACCTGATCCAAGCATTGCTCGATAGTAGCCTTCGGGTTGCAAATTTTCCGATGATTGAGTATTGGCTCGACATTGGAAAATATGATGATTATCAACAAGCACAAAAAGATTTTCAAAATGGTAATTTTTAACGCTTAACAGAAAAAGAAAAACATGGTAACTCCATTTCTGGATGCTCGTATCGGAGTCATTTGTCCCGATGATTCCGTTAACGATGACGAATTTTGGGCTTGTATCCCCGATCGTGTCAATTTCCTGTTTACTCGCTATCGAACCCCCAAGCGTTTTGACCCCATTAGTATTCCGATGGTCGAAACCTACGGCGATTTCGATACGGTATACGATGCCGCCGTGACCTTGAGTATTGTTCGTCCGAGCGTTTCTCTCTTGGCTTGTAATTCAGGCAGTTTTGTGGGAGGAGTCGGCGGCGATCGCAAGATTATTGAAGCCATTGAGCGAGGCACAAATGCTCCCGGTACAACCATTACAACCGCCCAAGTCGAGGCACTTAACCTGATGGGGATTAAACGGGTTGCGATCGCAGGTCCCTATCCCCAGGATGTCACCCTGCGCTTGGGGGACTTTTTAACCCAAAGTGGCTTTGAGGTGACAGAGGTGCAGAGTGCTGGCATGGAGACGGAGTGGGAGATTGGCAATGCCGAGCCCCAAGTTTGGGCAGATTTGGCTCGACAAGTAAATAGCCCAGAAGCAGAGTGCGTGATTATTGCGGGGAGTGGCACTCGCACTGCTCCGATTTTGAACAGTCTCGAGGTTGAATTAGAAAAACCCATCCTAAGCGGTCCGTCTGTTGTGGTGTGGCACGCTTTACGTTTGGCTGGGGTTCAATCCCGTTTACAAGGTCGAGGACGCTTGTTAGCAAACTACTAAATCATTCGAGGGAAAAATTGACTTCTTCACTTTCAAAAACAAAGAATACATCAACCGCGCCGGATGGAACAGTTTATGCCATTCCATCAGAGAGTGCACAAAAAATACACTTTGATAAGCTAGCTCAAAAAGCCGCATGGCACCGTACCCAGGGACGGCAGATTGTCGTGGTGCAGGGATTAGGCTTCGTTGGCAGTGCCGTAGCTGCGGTCATAGCAGCGGCAACAGATGAGGCTGGACAACCCTTGTATTTTGTGATTGGGGTGGATTTACCCTCCCCTTCTGGTTACTGGAAAGTCGGCAAGTTAAATGATGGACTAGCACCGATTGTTTCACCCGATCCTGAACTCCCTCAATTGATTCACGAGGCCGTTTACAAGACCCAAAATTTAGAAGCAACGGTTTCTGAGGAGGTGTATACCTTAGCCGACGTGATTGTGGTCGATATCCATCTCGATGTCCTTAATCGCTTGGCACAAACTGCGGCAGAGATTAAGATTAACCTCGATAGCTTTGGCGCTGCGATTCACACCGTTGGTCGTTATATGCGTCCTGATGCCTTAATTCTCATCGAGACCACTGTGCCTGCTGGAACCTCTGAAAAGTTTGTATTGCCTATCTTACGGGAGGAGCGGGCGCTGCGGGGAATTGATCAGCCGCCATTATTGGCCCATGCTTACGAGCGGGTGATGCCCGGTCCAAAGTACATCAATTCGATTCGCCATTTTTGGCGTACCTTTTCCGGAATTGATCAGACATCAACGGCTAAGGCACGGGATTTTCTCTCGTCATTTATTGATACCACTGCTTATCCCCTCTGGGAACTACAAGACACGAATAGCTCAGAACTGGCAAAATTATTGGAAAATTCCTATCGTGCGACCAATATCGCGTTTATCCACGAGTGGACGCTATTAGCCGAAAACATGGGGATTAATCTGTTCACAGTGGTTGACTCCATTCGAGTTCGTCAGGGAACCCACGATAACATGCGATTCCCAGGCTTTGGCGTTGGGGGGTACTGTTTAACCAAAGACTCGCTCTTAGCTCAATGGTCTGCCATCAACTTAGCGAATCAAGAGTTGCTTCTGGGAATGACCCTCGAAGCCCTGAAAATTAACCATCGAATGCCTCTGCACACCCTAGACTTGCTCAAAGAGCTATTCGAAGGAGAGTTAGCCGGTAAAACAATTGCTGTCTGCGGAGTGGCTTACTTGCCCGAAGTAGCAGATACACGCAATTCTCCCACTGAGATATTTGTAGATGAGTTGCTTAAAACAGGAGCAGTAGTCATTGTTCACGATCCATACGTCACCACTTGGGTCGAAAGACCCAATATTCCAGTCACTCAAGATTTAGCGGGTTGTCTGAGGCAAGCGGATGGCATTGTACTTGCAATCCCCCACCGCCCCTATCGCGACTTGTTACCCCAAATGATTTGTCAAGCTTCTCTTGCTTTATCTTCTCCCGTCCTTGTCGATGCCCAAAACATTATTACTGACGAGAAAGCTGAATTACTTCATGATGCGGGGTGTCGATTGTTAGGAGTTGGCAAAGGTCACTGGCGAACAAGAGGGTATCAATGTCTAAAATAAACGAGTGCAAGATTTTAATTACTGGCGGTGCAGGATTCATTGGTTATCATTTGGCCTTTCGTCTGAGTCAGGAACCGAAAAATCAGTTGGTTTTAGCAGACAACTTTACCAGAGGAGAGCTTGATCAAGAGTTAGAAAGGCTGATCGAACGCGACAATGTCCAGTTGATTTCCGTAGATCTAACGGATGGGGCAGCTTATGAAAAGTTGGGGAGCAACTACGACGAAGTGTACCACTTGGCCGCAGTGATTGGTGTCCAGAATGTGATGGAGCGTCCTCATCAGGTGTTGCGCGTCAATGCCATTGGCACTTGGATGCTGCTGGAATGGTTTGTACTCGGTGGCGGCAAAAAACTCTTGTTTTCCTCAACTAGCGAAGCTTACGCTTGGACACAGCAGTTTCATACCCTACCGATTCCAACCCCAGAAGATGTTCCTTTGGCCCTAACTGACCTTCGCAATCCCCGGAGTAGCTATGCAGGAAGCAAAGTCTTTTCCGAATTGGCCATCACCCAGTGCTGTTCCGTGTACAAGAAACCCTTTGCGATTGTGCGTTATCACAACGTTTATGGACCCCGTATGGGCTATCAGCATGTTATCCCCCAGTTGTACGAACGGTCACTGAAAGGGCAGAATCCTCTGATTGTCTATTCTGCGGATCATCAGCGCGCCTTTTGTTATGTGGAGGATGCTGTAACTGCAACCATACTGGCCATGCGCCATCAGTCTACGGATGGGCAAACGTTTAATATAGGTAATGAGCAGGAAGAAGTAACCATTCAAGAGTTAGCCCAGCGTATTTTAGCCCAAGCCAGCATTCAAGTGGACCTTCAGCCACAAGTGGCAGCTCACGACCCCATCAAGCGTCGCTGTCCTGATCTTTCACGGGCACGAGACCTACTGGGTTACCAACCCCAAATTAGCCTGGATCGGGGACTGGAGTTAACGCTGGCTTGGTATGGGGACAGATTGGCAGCACGTCTGGGGAATAAGGAGTAGATTGATGCTGATTGATGGCACACAAAAAAACATGCCCCAAAGTTTTATTCCCCTCTGTATCCCAGAAATTCGAGGTAACGAGTGGAAATATATCAAGGAGTGTCTCGATACCAACTGGGTTTCCTCCGTTGGGGCTTATGTGAACCGCTTCGAGTCAATGGTGGCAGACTATGTGGGAGCTAATCATGGGGTAGCCACAGTTAATGGCACATCTGCCCTACATACAGCTTTGCTGGTAACGGGGGTTGAGCCTGACGATGAAGTGCTGGTTTCAACCCTAACCTTCATTGCCCCAGCGAATGCTATCCGCTATGCCGGTGCTTGGCCCATATTTATTGATTCCGAGCCTGAGTATTGGCAAATGTCTCCCCGTGAGGTCGTGGACTTTTTAGAACAAGGATGCGATTTTAAAGACGGAGAAGTGCGCAATAAGCATACTGGTCGCCGTGTGAAAGCTATCATGCCTGTGCATATCTTGGGACACCCGGTCGATATGGAGCCGATACTGGCAGTGGCCCGCAAATACAACCTCTTAGTAATTGAAGATGCCACAGAAAGCTTGGGCGCAAAATATAAGGGGCATAGGGTGGGGCACCTAGGGGATATTGCCTGTTTCAGCTTTAACGGCAACAAAATCCTCACCACTGGCGGTGGGGGGATGATTGTAACAGATAACGAGGCTTGGGCAAGTAAAGCGAAATATCTAACAACCCAAGCCAAAGACAATCCAGTAGAATATATTCACCACGAGATTGGCTATAACTACCGCTTGACAAACCTCCAAGCCGCCATGGGATGTGCGCAAATGGAGAATTTAGAGGAGTACATTGCCGCCAAGCGTCGTATTGCAGCCACCTACAGTGAGGCATTTGCCGAGGTCCCTGGACTGACCCCAATGGTCGAAGCGACCTGGGCATCGAGCATCTTCTGGATGTACACTTTATTGGTAGATGAGTCTCAATATGGGCAGGATAGTAGGCAGTTATTACGCCGTTTGCAAGAAGCCAAAATCCAGACACGACCCTTATGGGAACCCCTGCATTGTAGTCTTGCCCATACCCAGGATCAGCCAAGGGAAAGCTTAGCCGTTGCCGAAAAACTAAACCAGCAAGCCTTAAGTCTCCCCTGTTCCGTGGGATTGTCTGTTACAGACCAACAACGAGTCATTGAGTTTATTCTCAAGGAGAAACAATGATTATTGATGGTCACAGTTACTGCTTTCCGCCCCTTGGTGAAGCCAATGGCTTTCCCACAGTCCAAGAGCATTTACGTTACCTCCAGCGAGAAATGGCAGATCATCATCAGCCCGTTTGGCGTTTGCGCGATTGGGCAGTGGGTGATAATAGTTTGCTTGCTGAACCCCAGGACAAGACCTTGCAAGGGTTAAAGGAAGTCAATTTTCGCTCTGGTGGTTACGGACGTTTTGTCTGGACGGTAGAAGGGGAAGAGTATGCCAAGCAATATTTGCCTCCTTACCTCACCGATTTGTCTCATCCCCCCGAAATGCTGATCGCGCAAATGGATTACATCGGTATTGACCGTGCTGTACTTCATGCTCATCCTATTTTCGGATTTCTGAACGATTATCTCGCAGACTGTGTGCAACGCTATCCCAACCGACTGTTTGCCCTAGCTAGCATTCCAGAGTGGAAGATAGAGCACGATTCCCAGGGGATAGTAAATGAGATACAGCGAGCTTACTCGAAGGGGCTAAATGGATTACAATTTAGCGTCCACAATCGTTACCGTTATAGTGTGACCGAATCATGGGATGCCCCGGCCTGCCGTCCATTCTGGGATGGCGTCACCGCACTGGGCAAACCGATTTTTTTTACCATTTGTGCCCCATGTCCGGGCTCAACCGTAGAGGATTATCTGAGCCAGTTACGGATTTGGCAAGGCTGGTTAACCCGCTATCCCAATGTTTCAGCGGTTCTAACTCATGGCTTTCCTTGGCGCTTGTTCCTTTCTGACCATGGACTGCATCTCCCGGATGCCCTCTTTGAGCCATTCCGTACTTCCTCTGCCAAACTTCAACTCCTGTTTCAGATCTCCCTGGGCAACGTCTGGGACTACCCTTATACTCAATTGCATCCAACCATTGTGCAACTGGTGGAAACATTGGGTTCTGATCGCCTGATGTGGGGCACTGATATGCCCAATGTGGAGCGTTTCTGCAACTATCGGCAAAATCTAGAGACGTTTCGGACCCATTGTCAAGGAGTCATTTCTGACCAGGATATTAACAACATTATAGGTGGCACTGCTGCCCAGCTATTTAATCTTGGAGATAGCCAATGACCAATTCAAACTCTCGTACTATTTTTGCTTCTACCGCCTGCCTTAAAGGGGGTGTCTCCTTGATGGAGAAGTTATCTACCTATTATGATGCTGGCATTGAGGCGATCGAATTGGGAATGCGTGTCAACGTTGAGGAAGGTGATCTCGAAAAATTGGTTGAGATGACCTCTCGGTTTTTGGTTCATAACTACTTTCCGCCACCATCCAACTCATTTATCCTTAATTTAGCCTCTGACAACTCCACTATTAGACAACGTAGCTTGGACTTAGCCCAACGGGCAATCAAGTTAGTTCGTCAACTTAATGCCCCGTTTTACTCAATCCATGCAGGGTTTATGACCGATCCCTATGGTTTTGGGAACCCTTACTTTTTATTTCCTGAACTGACGGGAGTCAATGTAC
The DNA here is from genome assembly GCF_010672265.1 of Moorena sp. SIO3A2. Classification (NCBI taxonomy): domain Bacteria; kingdom Bacillati; phylum Cyanobacteriota; class Cyanophyceae; order Coleofasciculales; family Coleofasciculaceae; genus Moorena; species Moorena sp. SIO3A2. Next base: position 123,188 of record NZ_JAAHHC010000010.1, on the reverse strand, counting down.
GTCAAGAAGTATTGGATCGCTTTGTCAATGCCGTATCAATCGCCAATCAGTATGCCCTTGACCATGGAGTGGGTTTATTAGTCGAGAACAATGTCTGTGCGCCCCCCATCAAGGGACAAGTCTTACTCGATCGAGCCGATGAGTTTTTGCAACTTTTCGAGGCCATAGACAGCCCTAACCTGGGTATTATACTCGATTTTGGTCATCTGAATGTGGCAGCACACACATTGGGATTTGATCGCCTAGACTTTATTGAACGACTGACTCCCTATATCCGATGTTTTCACGTCCATGACAATGATGGGATGTTTGATAGCCACAGCCCCCTTCAGCCCGGTAGTTGGGTGCTTGAGGTTCTCCGCCGCCCAGAATTTGCCCATTTGCCGCTGGTGGTGGAAGGAAAGTTTGATGATGTCACCAGTTTATCTCAACAGGTAAATTGGTTGCGGGAAACATTACCAGTTGCATCTCAATTGGTTACGGGAAACATTACCAGTTGAATCTAAATTGGTTAAAAGCAGATCTAGAGGGAGTATGGGTCATCACCTCAGAAGATAGAAATGCAATCAAATCAGATAATCAAAACAGAGCCAATGGTCGGAAATTGGGCTGCTGAGGCTGATGTTGTCGTCATTGGCAGTGGATTTGCGGGACTTGCTGCTGCGATTGAGGCCAGAAAAGTTGGGGCTTCAGTCATTGTTTGTGAAAAAAGAAGCACCTGTGGTGGCAACTCCATCATTAGTAATGGCGTGTTAGCGGCAGTTGGTTCGCCCATGCAGGAAAGGGAAGGAATTCAGGATTCACCCGAACTTATGTGTCAAGACATATTAAAAGCTGGACGTGGTAGAAGTGATCCAGCTCTCGTCAAAATTGTAGCTGCAAATTCTACGCAAATACTCCAGTGGACGATTAACGAGTTGGGTATTGCCTACAAAGACAGGGTAGACCAACCGGGAGGTCATTCAGTACCTCGTTGTCATACTCCCTATAATGCATCAGGTACTGCAATCATCAAACCACTTTTAGCGAAGGCTAAGGAACTGGGAATAGAAATTAAAACAAAAACAAAGCTGACAAAGTTATTGAGAGATTCTTCTGGTGAAATTAAAGGAGTAGCAATCTGTCCAAACAGCCCTCAAAAAGCAAATGGTAGTCAAACTCTAAAGTCTATCAAAGTTAGAAAAGCCGTTGTTTTAGCTACGGGAGGTTTTGCCGGTGACGTTCAATTCAGAACTATTCAAGATCCTCGACTCACTGAAGAGGTAGAGGATACCAATCGACCCGAAACCACTGCCGAAGCTTTGATTGAAGCGATGAGGATTGGGGGTAAAACGGTAGATCTTTCTTGTATTCAGTTGGCACCTTGGACTTCTCCTGACGAGAAATCATTTGGATTTGGTGGTCTCTTTGCAAGTTATGCGGTTTCTCCCTATGGAATATTAATAGACCCCACAACTGGAAAGCGTTTTGTTAACGAATTGGCAGACAGAAAAACTCGTGCTGATGCCATCTTAAAGATAGAGCAACCTTGCATCGGCATTGCCGATACAGAAGGTTTAAAAAACTCCAAACATGCTATGACGAATCCGAATTATGACATTAATAAATATATACAACAAGGCGTTATCAAAAGATTTAGTACACTAGAAAATATTGCTAGTACCTATAACATTCCTGGTGAATCTCTAAATGAGACATTAACAAAATTCAATAACTATGTAACCAACAAACAAGACCCAGATTTCCAAAAAACGATTTTAAAAGCTGCACGACCTCTCCAACCACAGTATTATGTAATACGTATATGGCCCAAAATACATCACACCATGGGGGGGCTAAAAATTAATACGAAGGCTCAAGTCGTTAACTCCAACGATCAACCCATTAAACGGTTGTATGCAGCAGGAGAAGTGACTGGTGGAATTCATGGAGCCTCTCGTCTGAGTGATTGTGCCACGACAGAGTGCCTGCTTTTTGGTCGAATTGCTGGTTGTAATGCGGCTGCCGAAGAACCTTGGGATTAAAGTAGAGCTTGTTGCTAGGAATCAAACAATGAATCAAATCGAGCATGTTCTAGCCATCAAAAACAGGTTGGGGGAAGGACCAATCTGGCACCCCGAAGAACAAGTGTTGTACTGGGTGGATATTGATGGTCACTGTTTTCTGAAGTTTGACCCTACCACAGGCAAGCACCAACGCTTTGAAGTGGGACTACCAATAGGAAAACTAGCCTTTCGGGCTAATGGTGGTATCATCATGGCAACTCAAAATGGTTTTGCTTTTTGGGATGATGTCACAGCCTCAGGGCAATTCATTGTTGATCCAGAAGCCCACAAACCCCAAACACGCTTTAATGATGGTGCTGTGGATTGTCAGGGGCGTTTTTGGGCGGGAACCTTAGGGGATAGTTATAACAATGCTTTATACCGATTCGACCCCGATGGTTCTGTCCATATTATGGAAGATGGAATCGGCATGGCCAATGGTATTGGGTGGAGTCCGGACAACCAAACCCTCTATTTTACCGATACCCTGCGACATACCATTTATGCCTACGATTATGATGCGATCGCAGGCACGATTGCAAGCTGCCGCGTTTTTGTGCATGATGATAGCGCTGGTTTACCCGATGGCTTAACCGTAGACAGTGAAGGCTTTATTTGGAGTGCATGGTGGGGGGGGTGGCGCATCACACGCCATGATCCCGAAGGCAAACTAGAACGCCAAGTTGAAATGCCTATCGAATGTCCGACCAGTTGTACCTTCGGGGGTAAAAACTTGGATGAATTATACATTACATCGGCTTGTGCGGCTTTGGGTCAAGCAGCCAAGCATAAGCAACCGTTAGCGGGGGATTTGTTTCGCTTAAAGACAACTGTGCCTGGCCCTACCACCTACCAATTTGCTGGATAATGGCAAGTGGGTAATTTGAATTTTAATCTTGAAAAGGATTGTCGATCCAAGGGATAATAGTGATATCGGTATCGGCGCAGTCATAAGTCAATTAATTCAAGTAGGAAAGGGTTCTGTGATTGGCGCGGGTAAGGGACGCCAAAGGCTAACAACCAAACAACCTTGGCCAATAGGCACGCGCGTTGCGTTCAACCTACCCTACACCCAATCCCAAAGGCGAACAACCAACCAACCTTCAACCTTCAACCTTCAACCTTCAACCTTCAACCTTCAACCTTCAACCTTCAACCTTCAACCTTCAACCTTGGCCTTTAGGCCACCCTACGGGAACAACCTATCGGTAGAGTAATAATAAACTCAGTACCCTTACCAATTTGAGAATTTACCTCAATCTGCCCCAGTAGCTTCTGAGTCACTAAGTTATAGACAATATGCAGCCCTAAACCACTGCCACCTCTGGCTCTAGCAGTAGTAAAGAAAGGTTCAAAAATTTGCCCTAAATGATCCTGAGCAATCCCACAGCCATCATCGTGATAGGTAATCATTAATTGTTCTTCAACTCTGTCAACCTGAAGATGTAACTGTCCATTTTGTTTGGGCTGATAACCATGGCTAATAGAGTTGATGACTAAATTCGTAATAACTTGGGAAATAGCCCCTGGATAGGTTTCTATGGTAACTGTTTCATCCCCTTCTATGGTTAACGTGTGGGAGGTTTGTTTGAGTTGAGGCTCTAAGCTGATTAAGACCTCCTCTAGATATTCTTTAACATTCAAGGTGCGCTTATCTAGATGAGCTTGGTCAACTGCAACTTGTTTAAAACTTTGCACCAACTCCCCAGCTCGTTCTAAGTTACTTAGAATTAGTTCACTGGATTCTTCGACGGTGTCTAGATAATTTTTTAGCACCGATCGCTTCAATTTTCCATCTTGTAAAGCCTGACGAAACCCTTTAGTTTCATCAGCTAAAATAGAAGCAGCGGTAATACTAGTACCAACAGGAGTATTGATTTCGTGGGCGACTCCCGCCACCAGACCACCCAAAGCTGCCATTTTTTCCGATTCCACTAGCTTTTTCTGAGTAGCCTTAAGGTCGTCGAGAGTATCAGAGAGTTCTTGGGTGCGTTCAGCTACCTTTTCTTCTAGGTTATGGGAATAATCTTCTAGTTGGCTTTTGGCTTGATCTAAATTGCTGTAAAGTTGAGCATTTTCCAAAGAGATAGCAGCTTGAGAACACAGAAGTTTCAGGACTTCCAGTCTGTCACTAGTAAATGCTGCAGTGCATTGATTATTTTCGAGATATAGAATACCAATCAGTTTACCTTGATTAAGGATAGGAGTACACAAAACACTTTTTGGTTGTTGCTGAATAATATAGGGGTCAGCAGCTAAGGTTGTTTCTTCACTAGCGTTATCAAATACCAAAGCTTGAGATTTGTGGGAAACAGCATTAATGACGCTGATCGGAATAGTATTACTTTCTTCGATAGGAATCGATTGTAGTACTGTCAGCACAGGTTTTGTCTCTAAGTGGTTGCTGTCGTAGTTTTCTGATCCTGTTCTTGATGCAGTCGCTTCTGGGGGAAACCCCCAAGACCCCGCTGCATCACTTTGGGTCAATTCTTCTCCACTGTTGCCTGTTGCCTGTTGCCTGTTCCCTACTTCTGAAAGAAGTCTTGGCTTTAGGACTTGATCCATTGAACCTTGAGCTTCAATCACCCATTTTCCAGCTTTGGGTAACATCAGAACACATTTTTCTGCTCCCGCATTCTCTATCACCACTTCCATCAGAGTAGAGAGTAACTGCTCAAGGTGAATTTCACTAGAAAGCACTTGAGAGGCTTTGATCACACTAGCCAAATCCAATGCTTCAGAAATTTTAGTGCTGCTGGATGTGACAGTTGGGTTTAGAGTATTGCTAGGGTTGACACTAATTTTTGATTCCACCAGGATCGGAGCAAGTAAGTCAGTATAGCGTTTTTCCAAATCCTCAACTTTAGCTTTAGCTCCCCAACGAGCGTATGCATAATAGGCATTGGTAAGGTAAGCTTGAGCAATGGTTTTTTTATCCCAATCCAGGAAAAATTCTGCTGCTAATTCATTAGCTAAGGCTTCCACTTGAAGATATCCCGTATCCATAGCTCCGGTAATTGCCCGGTCATAACCTTCCATCGCCCACAGAATATTTCCTTCAACTCTTGCCCTCTCAGCTTCTACCAGGTCATATTGGTGTTGATAATTGACTGGAGCATGTTGTGCCCACAACCGTAATCGCTCCTGATTTGCGGCTACTATCTCTAGAGCCTGTTGCTTTTCCTGGGAGTCTACCTGATTACAGTTGGCTAACAGTGCTAAGGAGTAATAGAAACTATGCTCGGAAACATACAGTGTTCCAGCTGCTGCTTGTTCATATTCCTTGCCAATTGCTCCGGCTTCTACGGCTTCTGTGTACTCTTTAAATAAGTACAGTAGCATGGTTTTTGCGCCATAGGCACAAAGCACTAGAAAGACAATGTTATTCTCAATCCAATTGGGTAGAATAGCTAATTCATCGATATAGTCACCGACCAAATAACGGGGATTGGCTACTTGACCGAGGAGATTAGCAACGGTTTGTTGACCAATGCGGATAAAGCTTTCGTGGAATTCAAACTTAGCTTTAGCGATCGCTTCAAAATATTTACCCTGTATCTGTTGTACAGAGTCTAGATTATTCCCAGCAAAAAAATGATAGTTACAATAGTGAACAGCCCCATAGAACGCATACTCGATATCGCCGTTGTCAAATCCACTTTGAATTGCTGCTATTAATGACGTATCTGTTTCTCGGATATGTTCTTTCCAAGGTCTAACAAACACGTCAAACATATTGCCAACCTTAGCCGTAAGCTCCAAAGCATTATATTGCTCCAGGAGTTGAATTGATAAGCGACCAAACTCATAGCCCCGATCAATATCTAAGTAAGCACCACAAAGGAGGGCACCGTACCAACTATAGGCTGAAGCTGCCCAGGATGAATGACCGTATTTAATACAAAGCTTGACTGTAGTCAGAATAATTAATGGCCACAGGACTGGATTAGCAATATAGGAGGCAGAACTGGCATTAGTCAAAATCCGGATAGCGGCTAGCTGATAAGGGTCAGTAATGTCTGGCAAGTTAGCTAAATTAGCAATGTCCTCAACCTCTAACTGTAACTCTTCCCGTAGCTTCTCAACTTCAGTATTAATTTCTTGGGCTTCCGTGGGAATAGCTATCCCTAGCATTTTCAAAACGTTGATGGCTAATTCGATAGCTTTATTCATCTTATTTTGAGTAATATAAAATAAGATTTGTAGCTCATAAACTTTGACTTTATCTAAAAAGTTATTAGCTTGTTTTAGGACTATCTTTGATAAGTGTTTGGCTCGCTCTAAATTAACCGTTAAGTATTCCGCTTCAACCGCTGCTATCGACAGAGATAGGCTCAAGTCATAGTTACTATCCCAACTATCTGACCGTAGGAGTTTCAGACCGTAATTAAAATACCGAACAGCCGGTTCATAAGCCGTCGCTGATTTGGCTTTTTTACCAGCTAATAGATTTAATCCTGCTAGTTGGTCTCTCTCTGACGGATTGGTAATTAGGTCAGCACCGATATTAAGCTGATTGACAATATCAAATATCTTCTCTTCCCGTTCTGGTTCAGAAGTATTGCTTAACAGCAGTTGCCCAATTTTTAGGTGGGTTTGTTGCTTATGGTCTTGATCAATCAGACCATAGGCTGCTTGCTGTACCCGGTCATGGAGGAATTTGTAAATGGGGGAAGAGTGATGGGGCAGTCGTGATCGGGGATAGCTTTGATCAATGCTCTGTTGAGATTCATCGGTAGTGTGGAAAAACTTATAAATCTCGCTTTGGGGTAATAGTAATTCTTCTTGTAAGGCTTTCCAAAGATCAGCGGCTGTTTCCGTTTGGGATTTTTCATAGACAATGGCTAGGGTGGCTAGATCAAATTGGTTGCCAATACAAGCAGCCAGTTTGAGTACTGATTGAGTCGCTGCTGGCAACTTTTTCAACTGTAGCGCCATAAATTCTACGACATCATCACTCAAGGCCAGGGCTCTTACTTGAGCAATGTCACACTCCCAATTACCTACCTCAAAATTAAACCTAATCAGATTCTCGGCATGGAGGGATTTCAGGAATTGAGTGGCAAAGAAAGGATTGCCTTTAGTTTTCCGAAATACCAATTCTGTCAGAGGTTGTGCTAGTTCTTCTGAACAACTGAGGGTATCAGCAATCAGATGATTTAAATCAGAGTGTTTTAGAGGGGCTAGAGTGATAGTATTAACCTTTACCTCAGTTTTGCTAATCTCATCCAAAGTTAACATCAACGGATGGGTTGGAGAGACTTCGTTATCCCGATAGGCTCCAATCAGCAGCAAATAACGAGTATCAGTTTCCCTCATCAACAACTGCATCAACTTCAAAGATGCTGAATCCACCCATTGCAAGTCATCTAGGAAAATAACTAAGGGATGCTCAGCAGTAGTGAAGACTTGGATGAATTTCTGAAACAGTCGATTGAATCGATTTTGTGCTGCACCAGCTGATAGTTCTGGCACAGGAGACTGTTTGCCAATGATTTGTTCTAGTTCAGGGATAACGTCAATGATGACTTGACCGTTTTCTCCTAGTGCTAACAGAATTTTGATTTTCCAGTGTTGTAATTGTGCATCCCTTTCCGTAAGCAGTTGTCCCATCAAGTCCCGGAAAGCTTGGACAAATGCAGAAAAGGGAATATTGCGCATAAATTGGTCGAATTTCCCTTTGATGAAGTAACCCCGTTGTCGGACAATCGGCTTGTGGACTTCATTGACCACAGCAGTTTTCCCAATCCCGGAAAACCCTGCTACTAAAATCATTTCGCTCCTGCCTCGGGAGGAATTCTCTTGAAGTTGAGTCTTGCCAGCAACCCGGTCAAAAGCCGCTAGTAAAGTTTCGACTTCCCTGGCGCGACCATAAAGTTTCTCGGGAATCACGAAGCGATCGCAAATATCCTGAGTGCCTAACTCAAAGGGTTCAACCCGACCAGTTTCCTGCCATTGGCATAAGCAAGTCTCCAGGTCATACTTCAATCCCAAAGCACTTTGATAGCGGTCTTCAGCATTTTTCGCCATCAGTTTGCTAATCATGTCCGAGACAATGGTGGGAATATCAGGATTAATAGTATCGACTGAAGGTGGCTGCTTGGCAATATGGCAGTGAACCAACTCAATTGGGTCTGTGCTAGGGAAGGGTAACTGTCCGGTCAGGAGTTCGTAGAAGGTGACTCCCAAAGAATAGAAGTCGCTGCGGTAGTCAATGCCCCGATTCATCCGTCCAGTTTGTTCCGGAGACAAGTAAGCTAGAGTTCCTTCCAGGACATTGGGACTTTGAAGCACCATTATTTCCCTTGGCAGTAGAGAAGCAATACTAAAATCAATCAGTTTGACTTGTTTAGTATCCCGGTTAATTAGGATGTTGGCAGGTTTAATATCTTTGTGAATGACTCGGTTGCGATAGAGTCCATCAAGGATGGATGCAATTTGAAGAGCAATGTGGAAAAATTCCGTTAGAGAGGTTAATTTTAAGCTTTCTAGATTAGAGCAATAGGTTTTGAGGGAAATACCACCAACATTCTCCATCACCAAACCATAGCCATTGCGGTAGTGTTTTAAACTGTAGGGTTTGACGATGCCAGGTAGATCAAGGTTTTTGGCAATAGTATATTGATTACGAAACTGCACCAGTTCACCAAAGCTGGGATATTCACTCAAAAGCAGTTTGATCACAACTGGTTTTTGGTCTGACTCACGAATTCCTTGATACACTAAGGTTCTAGCATCGGAATAGATAATCTCGGTCATTTGATAGCCAGTCAGTGTCACCATAGTGCTGCTCATATTCATCTAGTCTTCATCACAGGTTCAGGTACCGGATGAGAAGTTTGAGATGATTTCTCTTCCGGTACAGGGATTTTTTCCCACTGTGACTAGTCTTCCCAAAAACATCAATCTAGAATCGATCAGGCAAAAGAAAAGGCAAAAGGCAATAGGCAATAGGCAATAGGCAAAAGGCAATAGGCAAAAGGCAATAGGCAATAGGCAATAGGCAAAAGGCAATAGGCAATAGGCAATAGGCAATAGGCAATAGGCAATAGGCAATAGGCAATAGGCAATAGGCAAAATTATTTCCCGTACTCGCTACTCCCGACTCCCGACTCCCGACTCCCGACTCCCGACTCCCGACTCCCGACTCCCTACTCCCTACTCCCTACTCCCGCGCAACCCAAAACGAAAGTACCTCACCGAATTGATAACTGCTATAGTAGCATTTCTATTTGAGATGTAAACTTATAAGGTCTTTTTTGAGTTTTCTATAAAACTCTGTATCTCTTGCACCTCTTGCCTCTTGCCTCTTGCCTCTTGCCTCTTGCCTTTTTCGACAATCTATGAATTTACAAATCGTTTGAAAAAACTATATATGACAACTAAGGCAAACAGCTTTTTAGGATTAGTGATTGGCAATTCCCGGCTACATTGGGCTTGGTTTGTGGATAACACCCTGAAAAAAGCCTGGGATACCAACCATCTAACCCCAGCAACTGTAGAGCAGTTAATCGAGGACTGGACGTCTAGTGTCATGTCAGCGGAAATTTTCCCACCCCAGTTAGCAGCTCAGGGTACAGACACATCCAAGCCATTACCCCTTTACATCGCTTCAGTAGTACCTGCCCAAACAGCACTCTGGCAAAACTATTCCGATACTACAATATTGACCCTGGAAGATTTACCCCTTTCCGGACTATATCCCACCCTAGGCATTGACCGCGCCTTGGCGTTATTTGGTGCTGGTCACAGGTATAGTTATCCAATTTTGGTTATTGATGCTGGTACTGCTCTAACCTTTACTGGTGCTAACCAAAACCTACAGCTAATCGGAGGGGCTATCTTGCCAGGATTAGGATTACAGTTACAGTCTCTAGCACAAAAAACTGGAGCATTACCCGCCATTGAACTACCAGCTCAGTTACCAAAGCGTTGGTCACTCGAAACATCAGGAGCCATGGCAAGTGGTGTGGTCTATACAGTATTAGCTAGTATCCGGGATTTTATTGAGGATTGGCAAAGGGAGTTTCCCAACAGTCCGATTGCTCTGACTGGTGGCGACTCTGAGCAGTTAGTTACTTATCTCCAATCTCAATTTCCTGGAATAGCAGCTCAGATTATTGTTGATCCTTACTTAATCTTTTGGGGAATGTTGTCAGTCGTTGGTAGTTAGTTGCTGCGGTGACTTTTGTGGGGAATGGGGAATTAAGCAACGGTGATATTACCCTCAAAATAGTCCTGTAACTGACGGTCATGGTCATGGCTGAGGTTTCCCTTAGGGATAGCTTCCAGTTCAAACGCCTTGACTTCACTAATTTCCAATACGTCCTGTACCTCCATGGTTCCAGTCACATCAGCTTCTACCAGAATACAGATAGAATGGACTCTGGGATCTCTTCCTGGTGCTGAGTAAACCCCAACTAACTGGCGAATCTTGAGCAACTCAAGTCCGGTTTCCTCAAATAATTCCCGTTCGATAGTCGTTGGAATATCTTGACCCCAGTTAACCATCCCTCCTGGTAGAGCCCACTTACCATTGTCACGACGTCGAACTAGCACAATTCGCCCATCCGGCAAGAGTGGAATGATGCTCGTACCGGTAATAGGATGTCGAAATATAATCCCCAGAACTGTTTGGACAAATTGCCATAATCTTCTCATGTGATGATAGGGCTGTTGATTGTGTGTGTTGCTTTTACTGACTGCTATGATAGACATTATGGATGCAAGTTCGGTAACGTCAGTGATTGAAAAGTCCATTGTGATGCAATTCAACGTTGAACGTCTGAGTAGTTAACAGCTAGGAGCCTAAGGAATACCTAACCGGTTACAGGCAAATCACTTGTGGTTAAATCTCTGTCTTGATGCAAAGCGCGAGTGGGGGGCCTCCTTTGACCGCACCGGTAGTCGCTCATGGGGGGTGATCCCCAAGACCGCGCTACCTCGCTGCATCGCTGTCATAACCTGGGTAGATATGCACCAGTGCTTTGCCCTCTCACCGACCTTCATCTGAACATTTTCGATCAGATGGACAACTCTAAATGACTATATACATTGGCAACCTAGATTATCAGGTTACCTCTGAAAACTTACAGGAAGTATTTCAGGATTATGGTACAGTATCAAAAGTAGTAGTTCCTAAAGATAGGGAAACAGGTCAAGGGCGTGGATTCGCTTTTGTTGATATGGGGACAACAGATCAGGAAGATTCTGCCATTGCTGAGCTAGATGGTGCAGAATGGATGGGGCGTTATATGCGCGTCCGCAAAGCTAGACCAAAGACTAACGACAACGACAACAATCGAGGAAATCGTAGTCGCAGTGGGTTCTAGAATAAGTTATAACAACAGTAGGCTTCGAGGACAATCAAGAAGTATGTTGTGGAAAACTAACCATTTTCCTTTGCCGTGGGTGACCGAAAAAGTGGGTCTCAAGCCCCGTCCTTCTAGGAGGGCTTTTGTTCACTGTGGTATAATAAAAAGGTAGCCTAGCACAGACAGGATTCGTCGGTACTGTCAACAAACTAACGACGTAAAGCGATGCTAGTACATGAGGCGCGAAAAACCTCATTAAAAACGTATGGATCAAGCGCGGATACCGACAACCAGTAAAGCAAATCTTAAAAGATGAAAGTACCGTGGGGTTAGAAGTTACCGTAAGAAGAGTGGAGCCAAAATCGGCAAAGTTTTAACCCTTTTACCCATAGACGACTAACCATAAAGGCTCCACTCTTCTAAGGTTTCGTCTCCGGCACACGGAAACTGAGGAAACTCAACGCTTAGGGAGATAAGCCCACTGGGGTTAGTTAAATTAAGCTCAATATTTGGTTTTTAACGGATATTTGGCTTAAATATTGCCTTTGGCGGATAACTAATTTTAAGGCATGTCGAAGAACTAAGAATCCCCGTCCTTCCAGGGCGGGGAGTGTCAAATGGGTAACTTAAATAAACCAAGCTGAATCTAGTCTAAGACTTGGGTTTGATAGTGTTTTTGTTTTTTTATCAATGAGGTAGACATGGCAAAGCGCCGCAATCTAAAAAAGGAAAAGGCGCAGCGGAATCAAGCTTACGCCCGTAAGTTTCGGAAATCCAAGCGTAATACGGGCCGTTTTTCCAAAAATAGACGGTACGGTAGCAAACCTCCTAAGTCGGAGGAAACAACAGCAGAAACTAACAACGAGGATAATTACCAAGGTGGTACTGGTGCGATGTAAGGAGTCAGCTATCAGCTGACTGTCATAGCTGACTCCTTACATCCGATCAGGCAGCTACCCCAGTTGATTAACTACTGTTGATGTAGAAAACTTAGGAGTATCGAGTCAGGAGCTTCGAGTCAGAATAAGTCAAGGTTATGTGATTGGAATAAACAAAAGTCAAAGTATCTTTTAAGCCAAAAACTAACTAAAAATCCTTACTTCTGATCCGAAGTTTCCCGATCCGAACTTCCCTATTATTAAGATTATTAAGTATTTTTGTACTGGTGCAAGATCGACAAGATCTAAATTAGAGATAAATTGTAAGCATTCAGCCGTCAGCTATCAGCTTATGCGCTACGCGCACGCTACTTGAGGTGCTTATGGGCTACAGATGTTGCTACAGATGCTGCTATCAGCTTATGCGCTACGCGCACGCTACTTGAGGTGAGGTGCTTATGGGCTACAGATGGTGCTTTTGAATAAAACAGGTAAGCATTTGTTTAATCTGAGTTACGTCTGCATGATAGCTGACGGCTGACAGCTGATAGCTGTTCGCGTAGAGTGCGCGTAGCGCATATGCTTACGATAAATTAGCGATCAATCATGATTGGAATTTAAGCGATCGCATGCATCCTGAATCCCTCGCCTAACCTGGTCAAAACCAGTGCCACCATAACTATTCCGACGAGCTACTACTTGAGTAGGGGCAATGGCTTGATAAATATCCTCCTCAAAGGCTGGGTGCAAAGTTTGCCAGTGTTCGAGGCTCAAATCCTTCAGTAACTTCCCGGATGCCAAACAACTTCTGACCACCTTACCCACCAGATTGTAGGCTTCCCGAAACGGAACTCCTTTTGAGGCTAAATAGTCAGCGACATCGGTAGCGTTAGAGAAATCTTCAGTAACTGCTGATGCCAAACGTTCGGTACGAAATTCTAACCCTTCCTGCCAGAGAATGGTCATGGCTTCGAGACAGGCTTTGATAGTGTTAACGCTATCAAACAGTGCTTCTTTGTCTTCTTGCAGGTCTTTGTTGTAAGCCAAAGGTAGCCCTTTCATCAATACCAACAACCCTTGCAGATGACCAAAGACACGACCAGTCTTACCTCGTACCAGTTCCGGAACATCAGGATTTTTCTTTTGGGGCATGATGCTCGAACCAGTAGCACAACTATCGATGAGAGTAACAAAGCCAAATTCCTGAGATGCCCAGAGAATGATTTCCTCTGACAATCGGCTCAGATGTACCATGATCAAACTGGCAGCACAGAGGAATTCAATGGCAAAGTCGCGATCGCTTACTCCATCGAGGCTATTACCATAAATTCCTTCAAAATGCAAGGTTTTGGCGGTATGATGTCGGTCAATGGGGAAGGTTGTCCCTGCTAAGGCTCCACAACCCAGGGGTGAGATATTCACCCGTCGTCGGATTTCCCCTAAACGCTGCCAGTCCCGCTCTAGCATTTCTACGTAAGCTAACAGGTGATGGGCTAAACTGACTGGCTGAGCCCGTTGCAGGTGAGTATAGCCAGGAATCAGGGTTTCAACATGAGCTTTGGCCAGATTGAGCAAGACCTGTTGGAAGTTACGTAACTGGCTACGAATCTGATCAATCTGCTCCCGGAGGTAGAGTCGGGTATCCGTACCAACTTGGTCATTACGCGATCGCCCTGTATGTAGCTTCTTGCCAACATCACCCACAAGTTCAGTTAGGCGGCATTCTACAGCTAAGTGTACATCTTCAGCATCAACACCAGGGTTAAATTTTCCTTGGTGGTATTCTGAACGGATTTGTTCTAAGCCAGCTACTAGCTGCTGAGCTTCCGACTCAGAAATAATGCCAGTATGGGCAAGCATCTTGACATGAGCCACAGAACCAGTAATGTCATACTCAATCAGTTCTATGTCAAAGCCGATACTGGCATTGAAGCAAGCAATTGCTGGATGTAACGCTGATTCAAATCTCTGACTCCAGGTTTTTTGCTCAGTCACAGTTTTGGAAACAAGATAAAGGACAAAAGATAAAGCACAAAAGACTCGTTAAACGAAGTTAGATTTAGTATAAGCATTCAGCTATCAGCTATCAGCTATCAGCTATCAGCTATCAGCTATCAGCTTAGGCGCGTAGAGCATAAGCTAAGAAGGGCAAATCCCCAGACTTTCAATTCTATAAAATTTGGAACTATTAAATTTTACCGTTTGGGCATTGTGCAATGGGCATAGGTGTAGACTAAGCGAACCGCACAGGCTACGGAAGATGTATCTTAAGCTGACGGCTGACAGCTGACGGCTGACAGCTGACGATTTAGTTAAACGAAGTTAGATTTCTGAATAAGTAACCAACAACTAAGCCAATCACCAGCGCTGCAGCCTGACCAGAATCAATAAAGTTTTGCCAGGCCGTCTTGATTTGACCAAGTACATCTGGATCTTCAATAGTTTGAGCCAAAACTAGCCCATCGATGGGTAACTGAGAGTTCAGCCATCCCAAGACATCAGTCCAATCGCTAATGCTATCTAACGGAACTATTACTGTTTGTATGCCTACAATCACCATTGCTATGCTTTCCTATACGTTAAATCTATTAGTCAAGCCTTGATTTTACCTGCATTACGACCAGTGTCATATCATCTCCGTTAGTTGTTGTACCAGTAAACTGCTGGACTTGCTGAAATAGGTAATCTAAAATTTCCTGAGCACTATAACTATGTTCACAGGCCCACTGGAAGCTTTGGGTTAGATTTTCCTCATCAAAGCGATTGCCATTGAGATTCGCTGCCTCGGTCACCCCATCAGTGTAGTAAATAATGGTGTCCCCTGAATCGAGCTGCACTTGAGAGTCTTCGTATTGAGAATCAATTTCTAAACCAATCAGCATCCCTCCTGCGGTATCCAAGGGTTTGATAGAACCGGTTGATGCCTGCCACAACAAGGGGGGATTGTGAGCGGCATTACTATAGGACAAAATCTTGGTTTTGGGGTCGTACTCAGAATAAAACAGGGTGACGAACCGATGGGAATTTTCCAAGTCAGGATACATAACCCGGTTCAGGTGTTCGAGAATGCGTGCAGGGGAGTGACCGTTTAGTACTTCTGCTCGCAGCATTCCCCTGGTCATAGTCATAATCAACCCAGCCGGAACCCCTTTTCCCATCACATCACCAATCACAATGCTCCAAGGTAAATAAGCACTGTGGTCATCAGTGAGATGACCATCCCCGGAGTTTTTCGGTCCGAGCTGGTCGTAGTTGGTGGGAATGAAATCGTAGTAGTCACCTCCGACACGGTTAGCGGTTTTACAGAAAGCCGCTAATTCCACCCCTTCAATTTCAGGGCATTGGCGCGGTAGTAGGCGGATTTGGATATCGGCACCAATTTCTAACTCTCGATCTAAGCGTTCTTTATGGCGTAGCTCAACTTTCAGTTCATCATTAGCGATCGCTACTGCAGTTTGGTCAGCCACTAACCTTACCAACTTCTGTCGTGTTGCTGTCCAGTTATATTGTGGGTCATGGCTAAAGATATACAAATGTCCTTGTTCAACATTTTTAACCAGAATCGGAAGACTAAACAGTTTGATATTGGGTTCAAGATAATCCCTCAAGAGTTTATCAAAGGATGCCTGAACCAGTTTCAAAGAGGTTGGTGTGTGCTGATCATTCCCCCCTTGGCCATTAGGACTTGTCACTTGGTGGGTGGTCTTTTCTATCGCTTTACGAATAGTCTGAACCACCTGAGGGTTCTGGTAGTGTAGGTCAGATCGTTGTACCTGACCATCTCGATTGAACAAGATTAAAGCTCCCCCATCGGCATCACTCACCCGTGCTGCCATTAGAGGAATTAACTCTAAAAACTGATTGAGATTGTTGAAGCTGCGTAAGGCAAACCCCAATGAACTTAACAAATCTTGAACCTTGTGCTGTTCTCGATAAAGACGTGCCACCAGTTCTTTGAGGGTGGACACAGGGTTTTTCTTAGCAGCAGCATAGGAGCTGGTGCTATTCGTTGAACTTGAGGGTTGGTGGGGAATGGGCAGTGCTGTCATTGCATCAGGTGTTAGGAGCGTTACCAGTTATGCTGCACAAACCATCAGGTTAATCAGGAGTTAGAACAGATGTCTACTCAGGTTTTGTCAAGCAGCTGTTGCTGACACTGTTGACCTGTGAAGCCTACGATGGCTGACCCTGGATCTTCACGGTAGTTTTGCTTAGGTATTGATTCAACCATGTAGGATAACTAGCGCAACAGTATGGCATCCTACAGTAGCACTGATTGCCATTTTTAGCTATTCCAGAAGTCCCAACCAATCATTCCAACTGACCTGATTTGTCTAATGATAGCCCTAATTACACTCAATGTTATTCAGGGAATCTTCTGAGTGCTGAAGTTTAATGCATTAATTAATAGCACCCGATGATTCCACGTTTCACAAATTTTTCTGTTATACTAGTTTTATCGGAATAGTTTAAGGAGTCAACTGATGAACAAGTGCGTTGGTACTACTGAAGCGGCATCTCTGTTAGGAATTTCTTCTAGACGATTGCGACAACTCCTAAGCTCTGGCCGGGTCAGAGGTGCTTATAAAAGCGGTAAATTCTGGATTATTCCCCTGTTTAACTATCTGCCTCAAATTACCAAAGGCAGACGTGGCCCAAAGGGTAAGTGGCTTAAAAATCGTCCTCCGGCTCTAGCTAAGATCAATGTCAACCGCAATCACATTGGCTCGAATATGCACAAAAGTCCCAAAGACCGGAAGCCAGTGATTTCAGTAAAACGAAGTGGCAACAATCTATACGGCAACCAAGTAGAAATCCTCGGCCCATGTCGGATTGTCTATCAGCCAGATCACCCACTCGATTGTGGCGCTCGTTTGTGGATCGAAACCTTCAGTGATGTTCACTTCATTTCTTGATGCAAAGCGCGAGTGGGGGAAACCACGGCAGTCGCTCATGGGGGAGACCACGGCAGTTGCTCATGGGGGAAACCCCCAAGACCGCACTGCCTCCCCAAGACCGCGCTGCATCGCTGGTGGCAGTTTTCCTGCTAGTCGCTAATTACCAATTACTAGGAATCCCAACACTGAAAGCTCCGTCTCTTTAGAGCCGGTCAGAAGTTACCGCAAGAATAAGGAAGCCTTTATGGTTGGTCGGCTATGAGTAAAGGGTGAAAACTTTATGATTAAGGCTTCCTTATTCTAAGGTTTCGTCTCCGGGATGAAAGTGCTTAGCGAGTTTATTCGCCTTGAAAAGATATTGAATCATAGTTGTATAATTACGCTATATGTGTTAGCGTAATTGTATACATAAGAGGTCGATTTATGATGATCATAATTGAATTCAAAGCCTACGGAAAATCGTGCCAATATCAAGCTATTGACGAAGCAATTCGGACAGTAAAGTTTATCCGAAATAGTTGTATTCGTCTGTGGATGGATAATAAGGGCACAGGAAAATATGACCTCAGCAAGTATAGTAAAATACTTGCCAAAGAGTTTCCCTTTGCCAATGAACTGAATTCAACGGCTCGACAGGCTGCGGCTGAGAGAGCCTGGTCATCAATTACTCGCTTCTATGACAATTGCAAGAAAAAAGTACCAGGAAAGAAAGGTTTTCCCCGTTTTCAAAAACACTGTAGATCTGTTGAGTACAAACAATCAGGATGGAAACTTTCCCCTGATAAAAAGTCAATCACTTTCAGTGACAAGAAAGGAATAGGAAAGCTGAAACTCAAGGGTACCTGGGACTTGTGGCGCTTCGATAAAAAATTGATCAAACGGGTTCGCATTGTCACAAGGGCTGATGGGTACTACGTTCAGTTTTGCGTCTCTGTTGATGTAAAAGAGCAATTAGACCCAGCTGATACCACTCTAGGCTTAGATGTAGGACTAAAAGAGTTCTATACCGATTCTAGGGGAAACACTGAACCTCATCCTCGCTTCTATAGGGCAGGAGAGAAGCGTCTAAAATTTTATCAACGCCGAGTATCTCGGAAAAATAAAGGCTCATCTAACCGTAAGAAAGCCATTAATAGATTAGGCAGACAACACCTTAAAATAAGTAGGCAGCGTGAAGAACATGCCAAGAGACTGGTTAGAAGTTACCGTAAGATAGTGGAGCCTTATTACAAAAGATTTAACCCTTTTATGCAAAGCCGAACACCCATAAAGGCTCCACTATCTAAGGTTTCGTCTCCGGCGCGTTGCGTAATCCGGTCTAACGACCTGGTTGCCTATGAAGATTTAAGAGTCAAGAATTTGGTTAAAAACCATTGCCTTGCTAAGTCTATTAATGATGCTGGTTGGTATCAATTTAGAAAATGGTTAGAGCACTTTGGCGAAAAGTTTGGCAGAGTCACTGTTCCAGTCAATCCTGCCTATACAAGCCAGAATTGCTCAGAATGTGGCGAAGTGGTCAAGAAGTCACTATCAACTAGAACTCACGTCTGTGAATGCGGTTGTGAATTAGACCGTGACCACAACGCCGCAATCAATATCCTAAAAAGAGCCTTGGGTACGGTGGGGCACACCGGAACCTGGATCATAGATCAGAACGCTTCGGGAGATCTGGCCTCTACTGTTCTTGGTTCCGGCCAGGAACAGCAAGTCGGGTCGTTGAGCGAAGAATCCCCGTCCTTATAGGGCGGGGAGTGTCAACGATTTTTCTCTAATAGGCATTCTGCAGCTTCTAGCATATCTGCAGCAATATCTCTGAGGTCTTGCCGATTCTCTAGATATGTCGATAACGCATCTATGGGGTCAATACTGTTACCTATACCAAGTTCCGGCAAGCGGGGACGGGCTAGCTGGCTGACTAATTCTGGACGAATGGTATAGTGGTGGGCTGCCCTCAAGGATTCATGTATGGCACTATTGTCAATTAGGTCGAGCTGCTCAGAACGTAGCTTGTAAATCAGCCGGACTATAGCGTTTTTAATAATTTCGTTACCAATAGCGTTTAGTAAAGTACTTTGGGGATCATCTGCTTCAGCAAGGTTGACCTCAATGGTACGGAAGGGACGCACTGACAAGGGACAAAATTCCCACTGAACATGACCTTTGGACAGCTCAATCATGACATAACCTTTGTCTTCCTTCTCTTCACTGAAATCGACCCGCTCAATGCTGCCAGGGTAAATGACTGGCGGGTCATTGGAGTGGTTGAGATTCTGGTGTTGGTGGATGTGTCCTAAAGCTACATAATCAAAGCAGGGTCGAGTCAGCAGCGAGAGCGGAATAGTAAAACCTTTACCAACGGCTAGGAAGCGTTCTGCACCAAATCTAGCTTGGTCTGCCATTAAATGACCTAACAAGACCGTTGGCAGGTTTGGGTCTAGTTGACGAATTTCTGCTTCTAAGATTGGCTCAAGCCGTGAGATCAGGAGTTGGTTAACCTCGGCTAGGGTTAGACCTTCGGTGTCTGGGCGACTGAGAAGGGTGGAGTTGGTTAGCCACGGTAGAGTAATCACCTGTACTCGACCATTGTCGGTTTGAATCTTATGAGTTTCGATGCTATCCCCTACTACAAATCCAGGCACGCCTAAGGTGCGATAAATACATAAGCTAGCACCTCCTTGTCCTTGGGAGTGTTGGTCGTGATTTCCTACTAGTAAAACGGTAGGAATGTTTACATCTACTAAGCGGCGAAATTGATTAGCAAAAGCTTGTTGAACATAAGGTGGTGGTGTGGCATCGGGAAAGGCATCACCGCCAAAAAGAACTAAATCCACAGGTTCGGTAATGGCTCGGTCAATACATTTAGCTAGGGTATTGACAAAATCTTCTAAACGTGTATTGATTCCAGTAGCAGGGTTGATTCGTCCATGGGAGAAACCACTACCCATGTGGATATCAGATAGGTGAAGAATTTTGATCATTAGCCATGATATAGCGCTACGCGCAAGTCAGAAGTCAGAAGTCAGAAGTCAGAAGTCAGAAGTCAGAAGTCAGAAGTCAGAAGTCAAAAGTCAGAAGTCAGAAGTCAGAAGTCAAAAGTCAAAAGTCAAAAGTCAAAAGTCAGAAGTCAGAAGTCAAAAGTAAGCGATTACTTACGTTTTGGAGTTTAGGAGCGATGCAGCGTCAAACATTTGAATGGGTAGTGCTATACTATTAGAAAGTAGACATGATGAGATTAGGAAATAGCAATTAACATTTTTTAAATTGCTATTTTCCTATTAATTGCTATAGTCAGTTTTTGATTTTTGGAAACATCCCTTTGATTATTGGTCAAGAATGTCAGATAAAGCTTCATGAATGACCTGTTTTTGATCAGAATCGTATTTCCAGCGCTTGAGAAATTCTTGGTAGTTGCCAACTCCAGTAAGGGCGCTTTGCCTTAACTGTTGGGCAATGTCAAACAGGCTTGGCATGTTTAGTTGTTTAATGAGATTAGCACTACGCGATCGCACTCGGTCTGATCCTTGAGCCATGTCTTCTTTGCCATTGCGGCGATGGTTCAATGCCATTGCCGCTGACATAGCTAAATTTTTGACTAACAGTTCGGCTACGATTTCGGGGGATGACTCTAGGGCTGTGATCACCTCTGGTGAGGGATTGTCAGCTAAGGTGCTGTCACTGGTAAGGTAGGTGACAAAGAAACCTCTAGCACCATTCTTGCTCTTGACTAAGGATGCGATCGCTTCGGTAATTTCTGGCGATGTTAGTTCCCCTGTTACCATTTTGGTCATTATCGATTCGGTGAATGCGATCGCATCATCAAACGTTACGGTTTCCAAAATCTCCATGGCAGTTCTGAGGCTAGTTCCATAGTGGGTCAGTTTCAATTTGACCACAATTTTAGTAGAACCGCAGATAGAGCTTTTACGATCAATCCCCCAAAGTTATCAGCGGTCAGCGGTCAGCGGTCAGCGGTCAGCGGTCAGTGGTCAGCGGTCAGTGGTCAGTGGTCAGTGGTCAGTGGTCAGTGGTCAGCGGTCAGCGGTCAGCGATCAGCGGTCAGCGGTCAGCGATCAGCCGTCAGCCGTTGGCCTTGGCCTTTAGCTGATTACTGATTACTGATTGCTGATTGCTGATTGCTGATTACTGATTTATTATAGCTGATAGCTGATAGCTAATTACTGATTACTGATTACTGATTACTGCTTACTGCTTACTGATTACTGATTACTGATTACTGATAGCTGATAGCTAATTGCTGACAAACCAAACCCTAACTCTTGACAATTGCTCCAAAATCTGCTAACACACGAGCATGATTCCGCAACAATCCCAACAAATTCAACCGATTACTGCGAATATTGGGGTCAGGATCCATCACCAACACACTCTGGTCACCATCAAAGAAAGTGCTAACTGTAGGAGCAATCTGTTCTAGTGCTTCCACTAATTTCTGATAATCTCGCTCTTCCTGAGACGCTTTAATTTTCGGCACTAATTCCACTAGGGCATCATAAAATGCTTGCTCACAAGATTTCTGGAAGTATTCCGGAGTCACTACTGTTGTTGGTTGTAACTCTTTGGTATCTAAATCCCCTTGTTTAGCTAAACGAGCTGAACGGTTGACAGTTTCATAGATTTTATCCAGCGTACCATTATCTCGGATAGACTGAAGAAACAAAGCGCGATCGCGTACATCTAACACATCAATTAATGCCCTGTTTTGATACTCGGGATCATCTTCTCCTAACACAGCATTCACTAAATCATAGTCAATTTTATTTTCTTCTTGGAGCAGAGTCCGAATCCGTTGTAAGAAAAATTCTTGTAATGACTCTATTGGTGAGTTTTTGTCTGGATAAGCAGCTACAAAATCTGCAGCAATATCTTGTAGCAACTGTTGGAGATTAATCGGTAAGTTGGCATCCCAGGTAATGTTGATAATACCATTAGCCGCACGACGTAGAGCAAAGGGGTCAGAAGAGCCTGTGGGTAACATGCCTAAACCAAAGATACTGACTAAAGTATCTAGCCTGTCTGCTAATCCTACCACTTGCCCGGTCAGGGTTTGAGGTAGAGCATCCCCTGCACCTCTGGGTAAATAATGCTCAAAAATTGCTGTTGCGACTTGCTCAGATTCCCCACTAGTAACGGCATACTTTTGTCCCATTACCCCTTGTAATTCAGGAAATTCATAGACCATCTGGGTAACCAAGTCGGCTTTACACAGTAAGGCCGCTCTTTGAATCTGAGTAATCGCCTCTGGTGAGATTAGATTAGGAGAGTGTTGACGTAACTGGTCAGTAATTTGACTCGCTATCTTTTCTATTCTACCGACCTTTTGGCGTACTGAACCCAAATCTTTCTGAAAAGTGACCTTCTCCAGTTGGGGTAAATAGCTTTCCAAGGGTGAGTCGATATCGGTTTTGTAGAAAAACTGTCCATCGGCTAGCCTGGCTCGGATTACCCGCTCGTTCCCAGTAGCAATAATTTCGGATTTAGCCGGGTCACCGTTACCAATAGTAATAAAATAGGGGATAAGTTCAGTAGCCGCTTCGGTTTTGAATACTGGGAAGTAGCGCTGATGAGACACCATCTCTGTGGTGACCACTTCTTGAGGTAAATTCAAGAATTCTGAGGAAAATTTACCTACTACTGCTGTCGGCCATTCCACTAAATTAGTGACTTCTTCCCATAACTCAGGGTACAGAGGGGTATAACCACCTAATTGTTTAGCGGCTGATTCCACTTGTGATTTGATTGTCTCGCGACGTGCTTCAGGGTTGACCTCTACATAAGCATTGCGCAAATAGGACTGATAATCTGTTGCTTGGGGAATCTCTACTGGTTTGGGAGACAAGATCCGATGACCACTGGAAATGCGATCGCTTTTTATAATCTCGGCATTATTATCTAACTCTACCGGTAGCACTACATCATCCAAAAGTGTGACTAGCCAGCGAATCGGACGGGGAAACTTTAAATCTCCATTGGCCCAGCGCATGAACCGTCTTCCTTCCAATCCAAATATCCATTGGGGAATCAGTTCCGTTAAAATTTCCGTAGCGGGGCGACCGGATATCTGTTTCTGAACAAAGACAAATTCGCCTTTAGCCGTATCTCTGAGGAATAGATTATCTACCTCTACCCCCTGTTTACGGGCAAACCCAATCGCTGCTTTAGTAGGTTGGCCATCCTTAAACGCTGCCTTAGCTGGTGGTCCTTTAACCTCTTCTTCTCGGTCGGGTTGCTTTTGAGGTAATCCTTTAATGATAACTGCTAAGCGGCGAGGGGTGCCGTAAATCTCAATTCCTTCTGGAGTAAGAAAGTACTCATCCAGGGTTTGGGGAATTCTCGATTGCCACTGTGCGATCGCACTATCCACAAAATCTGCGGGTAATTCTTCTGTACCGACTTCTAATAAAAATGTAGACATAGGGAACTGATTACTAATCAAAACCATAATCTTTAACTACCAATTCCCCCAGTGTACCTCTTGAGATTCTAGACCTGGTTATGATAGTTTTCACAGAAAAACCAGAGTTACAGCGACTGTCGCCAAACTCGACCTCAAACGCCCTTATGTAGTTAGCATCAGTAGTAGGGGCGTACGACGTGCGCCCCTAAAAGTATAGTTATTGCGTAAATGCTGAGTTAGAAACCGTCGGGAAAAAACAGGTTGACTCAGAGTTACACTCACAGATCAAGCTAAATCAGATAACTAAATCGTCAGAAAGTTGCTAGCGCTGGCAATAGTGCTAACTTGTGCATTATTCACAACTGCTAAGACTTCACTGTTAGCAGAGATTTCCACATCACCACCACTTTGGTTAAACGTCAAGTTACTAAAAGTCAAGGCACCAGACAGACCCAGGAACATCTTACCAGCCTCAAAGTTAATGATAGTATCAGTTCCTTTGCGTGCTTCTAGGACAACAATATCCTGACCACCCCCAAGCCTGATCGTATCGTTGCCAAAGCCACCAACAACGAAATCATTACCAGTGCCAGTGTCTATGAAGTCATTACCGATACCCCCATAAACTGAGTTACTGCCTCCGGAGGAGAATATCCGGTCATTACCAGTGCCGCCATAAATGTTGTCAGAGTTGGAACCGCCGAAAATCAGGTCATCTCCAGCACCACCATAGAGAATGTTTACTCCCTCACTGCCAAAGATTGTGTCATTACCACCTTGACCGTAGATTGTGTCATTATCAGCAGTACCGAAAAGAGTTTCATCGTTGCTTGTGCCTACAATTACTTCATCTTTCGGCACAACTTTCAAGTTATCCACTAGTAGGGCGGATTCCAATAACTCATCTTCTACATCCACCACTGCCATACCTACTAGATAAGTACCAGAAGTTGGGAATTTGTAGGTAAAGGTATTGTAGTCTGTTTCCTGACGAAATCCTGTAGGAGACAGGAGAAATGAACTATTTGTATCTGCGAGGTTAAATAAAACGTTTGGGGTGATGGAGACAAAGGCAAAATCCTTGAAGGTGGAGTCAGGGGTAAGCTCATCAGTGAGGAAGTTAAAGTCGAAGCTCAAAACATCTCCAGCGTTGACTGTAATAGGTTTTAGCTTGAGAGCGGATCCTTCTTTGGCATCCCCATTGCCAAAACCATCTATAGTGCCTGGGTTCAAACCCAAGAGGTTTTCAAGTTCGCTATCACTTACAGAACCCACATCATTAGTAATTAAAGCCTGAAATTTTCCCTGAGAAGGGATACTGCCAAATGCCGCTGTCTCAATGCTGGCATCGCCGATAGTGTTCCAATTTATGAAGTCGCCAGTCTCAAATCCAAAAATAGTAGTCATCATATTTTGTCTTTGGTAGATTAAATTATTGACACAAGAAGGTCATTGCAGACAAACAAATTTTGACTAAGCTCACCTCAAGGCATCATAAGTTGATACACCAGTTGATACACCAGTTGATACACCAGTTGATACACCCTAATTCAGACTCGTAAAACCGATAAAGTTTTCGTAGATTCCCCTTTAAATCAACGTTTAAATGTTGGAGTATTCATGAAAAATTCAAATACCTTAAGGTGTCTTATTTTTTTACCCTGAAAATTTTTATATTTTGCTTGACTTGACTATTTATCAATTTATCAATTCTTTTTTTAAAGAAAAATACTTTTATTTAAAGTATTCGTAAAGTTAAGACTAAACTTGTTCAAGTTTTAGTTAAAATTAGGGAATCACAGTTAGCTAGGTAACGCCCATAAACTAGATACCATCAGTTATCCGGGGAATCTTCACAGATTTCAGGGATCGTAACACTGCCAAAGTCAGCAGCATCGATTCATTCACAATAGGTTTGATTACTTGTATAGCGGTTTTCAATTTGGTGAGGTACACAATTTTGGGATTTTAGGGAACAGGAATCCCCCCTAACCCCAGGGCTGTTTCTTGGGTCCGACTAAAATGTGATAGGTGCGCTTTCCGGAGACAAAACCTTGAAGAGTGGTTTGAAGTTACCGTAAGACAGGCTCGCTTTATTCCACGAGTTTTAACCCTTTTATGCATAGCCTGCCGACGCTCATTGGCGAGCCTGTCTAAGGTTTCATCTGAGGCCTTATTACAAAAGTTTTAACCCTTTTACCTATAGCCAGTAACCCATAAAGGCGACCCTCTGAATGCGGTAACTTCGTTCCCGCATTCAGAATTAAATTCCCTCAAGGCCCGCGCCTCCTAGGCCGGGGAACCCGGCCTAGGGTCGCGCCTTCGGGTCGCACCTTTGGATAGGAGGTGGGGAGAAACGGGAGAAACGGGAGATAGCGGTGCGAAGCACCGTCGGGGAATTTTTTTTAATAAAAAGGTATTTTTATTAAAAAAACCCTCTCCCCAGCACCCCACCTCCCTTTCACCCGATTGACCTGACAATTTATTCCAAATAATGAAACAGCCCTGGCATAACACCAAAAAAATCTCGTATTTCTTTTCTACTGTTCTCTGTTCCCTGTTCCGGTGATCCGCTGTTCCCTGTTCCCTAATACTTAATAAGATTAAACCTGAAATCCCATAGCCTGAAGTCCCTGACGAAGACGCTGAGCTTCAGCTGGGTTATCGGTTTCGTGAAGTGCGATCGCTTTTTTAAAGGCTGATAAACTCTGATCAACCTTGCCCAGTTTAAGCCAAACCACTCCCAAGTTTTGATAAGCCTCTCCATACTCTGGGTTGAGTTGAATCGCTTGCTGATAGGATGCGATCGCATTTTCCATCTGACCCAAAGCCTTCCAAGTCATGCCCAGATTATTATGTCCAAGGGCAAAACTTGGGTCTATCTTCACTGCCATTTCATAGGCGGTTTTGGCGTGATTCAACTCCCCTGCTTGTAACAACAAACTGCCCAAGTTATTGTAAGCTCCTAATTTCAACTGGGGCAAAATCGGTTGTTGGATCGCTTGTTGGTAATGTATTGCTCCTGAATTAAGCTCTCCTTGGCGAGTATAAGCATTCCCCAGATGGTAGTGCAGTTCAAATAATACCGCTGGCTCTAGCTCAGTGCCAGTTAAACCACGCTTGAGTAACTCCAGACCCTGGTCTACTTGATTATTTTGAATATAAAGCGCCCCGAGTTTACTACACACATAAGCATCAAACGGATGACTAGCCAGATAGCCTTCCATCGCCGTAAGCGCTCTAGTCAACTTATCCCGTGATGCGATCGCATCATCGCTATAACCGTAGTGTAAGATTGCCACCTGGGATAGAGACACCACCTGCCATTGGGGTTCTCGTTGTAACATTTGCGCTACAGTATCATCCACCATAGCATGATAGGGGCGAGAAAAGCGAATCTCTGGGTGATAGCGAAACAAACGGGACACCAGAGAATAGGGAGATTGAGTTGCACCCACTTCTTGCCGGACTAGATTAATAACTAGATAGGAACTATTTTGGATTGCCTGCTTAATTTCCGGTACAACTTCCGGTTTCAACACTTCATCAGCATCCAACACCAGCACCCATTCCCCTTGCACATACTTCAATGCCTGATTGCGAGCAGCTGCAAAATCATTACACCATTCAAACTGATAAACTCTAGCACCATAGCTTTGCGCCACCTCAATCGTTCGATCCGTTGAACCTGTGTCTAGGACGACCATCTCATCCACTACATCCTTGACACTACTCAAACATTGTGGTAATGATTCTTCCTCATCTTTAACAATCATGCATAGGCTAAGCATGGCATTAGTCATTGGTTAGGAGGTTTAAGGTTAGCCAGTTGAAGGTTAGGAGGTTGAAGGTTAGGCGGTTGATGATTGACGGTTAGACGGTCGATGGTGAGACGGTTGATGGTGAGACGGTTGTTGAGGATTAGAGGCTTAAGAAGAGCAAACCTGGATTTATAACATTCAAGCTGTAAGGTAAGCTACAAGGGACGCCAAGGGCAAACAACCTGCAACCTTCAACCTGCCAACCTGCAACCTGTAACCTGCAACCTTCAACCTGCCAACCTGCCAACCTGCCAACCTGCCAACCTATAAAACACCAATATCAAACCGTAACCGAAGCTTTAGGTCGAGCAAAAATCATCCTACCTGCTGAAGTCTGCAACGCTGAGGTAACAATCACTGGCAGTTCAACACCCATGTGTTTATACCCTTCTTCCACCACTACCATTGTGCCATCATCTAGATAACCAACTCCCTGGGTAGGTTCTTTACCCCCCTTAAGGATTTTCAGCTCTAGGATGTCACCTGGTAGATACAGAGGACGCACGGCTTGGGCTAAATCATTGACATTCAACACTGGCACCTTTTGGAGGTTAGCCACTTTACTCAAGTTGTAATCATTGGTTAAAAGAGTGCCATTAATTTCCTGGGCAAAACGTACCAATTTGGTATCTACAGTTTGTAGGTCATCGTAATCAGCCGAATGAATCACCAAGCGTTCTGGATAAACGGCTTGCATCCGATTTAGGATATCTAGGCCCCGTCGTCCCCGAGTGCGCTTCTGATCATTGGCAGCATCGGCAAGTTGCTGCAATTCTAGTAAGACAAACTGGGAAACCAGAATTTGACCTTCGATAAAACCCGTCTCAAGCAGTGCTTCGATCCGACCATCAATGATACTGCTAGTATCTATAATTTTACTTGAGGCTGATTTGAGGGTGCCTTCTGCCACTAAAACTGATTCCAGGCTGTTAGGATTGATCAGCTGCAAGAAGGTGCGACCATGGGTATCGGCTAGACTAACCCCCAAGAACGAAAACATCACACTTCCTAAAATGGCAGTCAGGGGTTTGATGAAGGAAAATTCCGAGGGGATGGGGAGTAAGAAAATCGGCGCTAGCATCAAATTAGCTAACAGCAGTCCCAGGATCAGACCAATAGACCTGGTTAAAATCACCTCCATTGGCATTTTTCGCACTTGGGCTTCTACCCGACGGTAACTTACTTGGGCCATTAACCCTAGTGCTAGTCCGATAATGGCACCAAAGCATGCAGTAGTCGAGCGTAACGCTGTCAAATTGCTGACTTGATCTTGCACATGACCGGGTAGCAATTCCACACTGTCGAAGCCTATGCTTGCTGCTGCTATGATAAATAAAAGTATAATGACGAAGTCAAGCATTCTTCCTTTCCAATTGGTTTTGTAGTTGTTTTTTTAGGAAAACTTTTTAAACGATTGCATAAACTGTCGTCAACGTGATAGTCAACAACACTATTTAGTATATCCTTTATATCGCTGTATTCTCTGATCCGACTTAGCTTCATTAAACCGTTGAATTGCCTAGGCTAACCGAGGGATAGCTTGGGCAATTATATTCGCTGGAGTTATCTGCTCAAGGGAGTTACAGGTTTCCTACTGTTGACTCTTCTTAAGGGGGGAATCTCGCTCCGGAGGAGATTGAGGTTAGCCAAAAGATGATCACAAAACTAATAAAAAATTTATTTAATTAATAACTGTTCATCCCAACGGTCGGATTGGCTTACCTGATTGAAGTATTACCGTAAAAAGCCCGTGGTCAATTTATTACATAATTCTG
The DNA here is from genome assembly GCF_010672265.1 of Moorena sp. SIO3A2. Taxonomy (NCBI): domain Bacteria; kingdom Bacillati; phylum Cyanobacteriota; class Cyanophyceae; order Coleofasciculales; family Coleofasciculaceae; genus Moorena; species Moorena sp. SIO3A2. Next base: position 94,042 of record NZ_JAAHHC010000010.1, on the reverse strand, counting down.
AGAAAGATTGCGATTCTTTAAGAGTCAGTGCCGCCTATGTTCATATTCCCTTTTGCCGACGCCGATGCTATTACTGTGATTTTCCAGTCTCTGTGGTAGGGGATAAGGCCACACAGAGTACCTCTAGCATGATTGACCAGTATGTCGAGGTGTTATGTCAGGAAATTAATATCACTCCACCGACCACAAGCAGTTTAGACACAGTTTTCTTTGGAGGTGGAACCCCCTCTCTGCTGACAGTTGAACAACTAGCCAAAATCCTCGACACCTTGGACAGGCGCTTTGGAATTGCAGCTGATGCCGAGATTTCCATGGAGATGGATCCAGGAACCTTCAACAAGGATCAGTTAACGGGATACCGAGATTTGGGGGTCAATCGAGTCAGCTTAGGGGTTCAGGCATTTCAAGATAAATTATTGAGCAATTGTGGCCGTACCCATGACTCTAAAGATATAGTCACTGCTATCGAACTGATCCATCAAGTAGAGGTTCCCGAATTTAGTCTTGATTTAATCTCTGGTCTACCGGCTCAAACCCTAGAACAATGGCAGGAGTCTCTGGAAATAACGGTCAAGATTGCCCCTACCCACATTTCCAGCTATGACCTAGTCCTTGAGCCTGTGACTGCCTTTGGCCGCCAGTACACCTCTGGAACTAAGCCGTTACCGACTGATGAAACCACTGTCATGATGTACCGCTTAGCACAGCAGGTGTTTACTAGTGTGGGGTACGAACATTATGAAATTTCTAACTATGCCTTGCCTGGTCATCAATGCCGTCACAATCGGGTCTATTGGGAAAACCGCCCTTATTACGGTTTTGGCATGGGTGCGGCTAGCTATACTCAAGGATATCGGTTCACTAGACCACGCACGAGGCGGGAGTATGATGCTTGGGTGGAACAGTTACTAGAAGCGGGTGGGGTTTGGGATGGCTCACCCACGACTTCAGAGGATGTGTTGTTAGAAACCCTAATGCTAGGTCTACGCTTGGCAGAGGGGTTGAGTCTATCTATGCTAGCTCAGAGGTTTGGGGAAAAAATTCTGGAACAGATTTGGATGGGTTTGCTGCCATACTACGGTTGTAACTGGGTAGAGGTTGTGGGAGATAATGGCGAAAGGGTTAATTTAACCTATGGTCAGAGGTTACCAGTGGCGGGAGGGTTGAGATTAACTGACCCGGAAGGGTTTTTGTTCTCGAATACCATTCTGGCTGACTTGTTTCATCTTTTGGGGTAGGAGCCCGTGATTTGTTGATTAACCGCAAAGACGTAAGGGATGGCGAAGAAGACAAGTGGGAATGCTTTATGTGGTGGGAACACCAATTGGTAATTTGCAGGATATGACGTTTCGGGCAGTGGAAATTCTGCAATCGGTGGATTTGATTGCTGCGGAAGATACGCGCCATACCGGGAAGCTATTGCAGCATTTTCAAATTAAAACGCCGCAAGTGAGTTACCACGAACACAATCACGACCAGCGTTTACCCGAGTTGTTGAATCGCCTGGGTCAAGGAAATACCATTGCGTTGGTGACGGATGCTGGGATGCCAGGCATTTCTGACCCTGGCTATAAATTGGTGAAGGCTGTTATTGAGGAGGGGATATCGGTAGTGCCAATACCAGGTGCTACTGCTGGAATTACGGCATTAAGTGCTGCGGGACTACCGACAGACCGATTTGTGTTTGAAGGCTTTTTACCCACCAAGGGTCAAAGTCGAAAAAAACGTTTAGACTCTCTCAAGGGGGAACCAAGAACGTTGATTTTGTATGAAGGGCCTCACCGTGTGCTTAATACGTTGCGAGATTTGGCAAACTGTTTGGGAGAAAATCGTAGAATTGTATTAGCTAGGGAATTAACCAAACTGCATGAGGAGTTTTGGCGGGGAACTATTGGGGAGGCGATCGCTCATTTTACTCAGCTAGAACCCAAGGGAGAGTTTACCCTAGTAATTGGTGGAGCTTCCCAACAAAAGCCTATGTTATCAAAAGCTGAACTAGAAGCTCAATTGACAGAGATTATGGCTCAGGGAGTATCGCGATCCCAAGCGAGTCGTCAGTTAGCTAAGCTAACTCAACTCCCCCGACGTCAACTCTATCAGCTAGCGTTGACAATTCCTTCATCAGTTTTTCCGGTCAAGGACCAAGACTAAGCTTGATTGGTAAATCTTTCTAAATTTTTTAGTTTTTGTTGATTAACAAGTAGCAAGTAACAAGTAGCAAGTAACAATCAACAAGTAACAAGTAGCAAGTAACAAGTAGCAAGTAACAAGTAGCAAGTAGCAAGTAATGACTAATCCCTAAAGAAAGCTGCTTTCCTTGCGCTTTGAGTTAAACAACGCCATCTATCTATTCGACATCCATTCGAGTTATGATTTTCAGGATTCACTCCCACTCATCAGCCCCTAACTATAAAGCTAAATTAATACCATGGGTGACACTCGTTTTAGCAATGACTCTGATGTTTGGTTACAAAAGGATTGAAAGCTATTTAGTGCAACCAAAAGTTGCCTTAGTTTTAGGGGGATCTGAATCGCGGGAGAGATATGCTGCCAAATTTGCCATAAAGCACCCAGACCTCAACATTTGGGTATCTTCCGGCAGCCCGAAGGGATATGCTAAACGGTTATTTACCCGGGAAGGAATTGAGGTCAGTCGCCTCCACCTAGACTACAAAGCGGTGGATACGGTGACTAACTTTACCACGTTAGTGGATCAGTTAGAAGCTCAGGACATCGATAGTGTCTATTTGATTACTTCTGACTATCATATGCGCCGTGCTCGCTTGATTGGTGATATCGTGCTTGGCAGTAGAGGAATTGTTCTCAAGCCGTTACCTGTTCCTTCCGGAAAGTCTCCTGAACCCTTTGAAAAAGCTTTGCGAGATGGGGCTAGGGCGTTGCTGTGGTTGACGACAGGTCATACAGGGGCTGAATTAGGCCAAGCCTCGAAAAGGTTAATCAATTGACACTCCCCGTCCTAGAATAACGGGGATTCTTACTTGGCCGTAGGCCACGCTACGCGAACAACGAGCTGTCTTGCGTATAGCAGGTCGGAACCAAAAAAAGTAGAGGACAATTCGACCTAAGCGTGCTTGATCATGGATCTAGGTTTCGGTGTGCCCCACCGTACCTTTTTTATATATAGATAGATAGATACTTTTTTTTATCTAAATTTTTCATAGACCTTTAAGTCGTTAGACCAAATTACGCAATATGTATCACAGACATATTTTTTACGTTGCCTACTTATGGTTAGATAGTATCTATCTAGTTTTTTAGTTTATTGTTATAGACTTTTAAAATAGCACACCTAGTACAAACTGTCAAGGCCATTGTTTAAAAAAAAGCCGTCCTATAAGGACGGGGCGCGATTACCCAAATTTTTTGGTAAAGTCCGTTGAGAGTTCTTGCACCAGTACGTAGGGTTGTACAATCAGAGCCTGAAACCGCTTGTTCTGGTTGCTGTTCCAATTAGAGAGTTGCTCAAGTAAAGGCTTGTGCATTAGCTGCTCACTGATCCAATGTTGGACAGATAGCACATCATCATTTGCGATCGCTACCCCAACATCCAACAAATCCAGTCCCTCATTCACCACCAATACTGCATCTCGTTTCACATGAGGAATCAGTAAGTCCCAGGTTGTCTCATCCAGAGATTCCGCCAATTGTACTCTTAAATCCATGTTTAATTCAAGGTTTTCTTAATAGTTCTTTAAACATACAGTAAAATTGCTCCGATGCTTTGTTTGATTTAACTATTTGATCAAAGCTCTAATCACCTCAGGTTTCCACCTCAGCCTTCCTCTAACCATTGAGTTATAACGGTTCTCATAGTAATGAGCTACACAAGATTGTTTCCCTGATGAGAAATTCGATTAACATCATCAAACAGAAAATGTGGTTGAGGCTGAATCCCAAACATCGGCGTGCTGTAAAACTATTCCTTGGCTTGGCGCTGCTTGGCATCACGGTGCGTACGCTTCCCTATCTCGCTCCCATTCGTGCTAAAGATTTAGTTCAAGATGACCTAGCGGTAGAATTTCGTGATCGCAATGGTTTATCCCTAGGCACTATCCTCAGTCGAGACCAAGACCATACTGCGGTTGTCCCTCTCGATCAAATTTCCCAGCACTTTATCCATGCTATTCTCGCCGCAGAAGATGGAGAGTTTTATCACCATGGGGCATTAGAGATGCGGGCAATTATGCGATCGCTAATTGAAGCCATTGAGGCGAAACGCATTGTCAGTGGTGCTTCCACCATCACCATGCAACTGGCACGGATGCTGGAACCCAACCCCCGCACTCTACCTGCCAAATTCCAAGAAATTTGGCTATCCTGGCGATTAGCAGCAGGGATGAGTAAAGATGAAATCTTGGCAGCCTATATCAACCGACTCCCCATGGGTGGCAATATCTATGGCTTAGAAGCTGCTGCTCGGATTTATTTTGGCATGCCCGCCAGTGAACTCAATGTTGCTCAAGCCAGCCTATTAGCTGGTCTACCCAATAATCCTAATTATCTCAATCCTTATTATTACTGGGATGCTGCCAAACGGCGGCAAATCTATGTGCTCAAGCGCATGGTAGAAGATGGCTATATCACCGCTACTCAAGCAGACCAAGCCTATGAAGAAGCCATTTCCCTACTACCTCGACAGCAAGGAATAATTGCCGCGCCACACTTTTTATTCTTGGTTGCCAACCAATTACCATCAGAACATCCCTCCCAAATTCGTACTACTATCGACCGTCCCCTACAGGAATTTGTTGAAGCCCAAGTGCAGCAAGTAGTTCGCGACCTTGCCCATAAAAATGTCCATCACGCTGCTGCTATAGTCATTGAGAATCAATCCGGTGAAGTATACGCCTATGTCGGCTCTCCCGATTACTTTTCCGAAGCTGAATTAGGACGCAATGACGGAGTCCAAGCCCTACGTCAACCCGGTTCCACCCTCAAGCCTTTTTTATATCAATTAGCCCTAGAGCAACGAATTATTCGTCCTAACACCGTCTTAGCTGACATCCCCACCTATTACCCGATTCCCGGAGCTAGACTCTACAGTCCCACCGATTACAGCGAAACCTTCCTCGGACCAGTTCGCATTCGTATTGCTCTAGCCAATTCCCTTAATATCCCAGCAGTTAGGGTATTGGAAAAAGTTGGAGTATCAAACTTTCTGTTGCACTTACATCAACTAGGCTTTGAACACCTAACCCAGTCTCCAGAACATTATGGATTAGGATTAACCCTAGGTAGTGGCGAAGTCAGTCTTTGGGAACTAGCTCGCGCCTACCTCACCCTAGCACGACTTGGAAAACCCACATCCCTTGTCACTAAGCTATCTAGCCCCTCGCCAAATAGGGATGATTTGTCGGTTTACGGAAGAGCAGGAATGGCGCGAAGCAAACAATTGTCAGATCATCCCCCAAGTACGCAAAGCCCACTATTCAACCTTAAACCAAATAACCTCCAACCTCCTAACCTTCAACCTCCTAACCTTCAACCTCCTAACCTTGGCCAAAAGGCCACGCTACGCGAACAACATTCAACCCTTTCAACCTGGGCATTAATCACAGATATACTGAGTGACCCTCAAGCTCGTGCTCAGGGGTTTGGTGTCGATTCAGTACTGAATTTACCTTTTCCCGCTGCCGTTAAAACTGGCACCTCTTCTAATTTCCGAGATACTTGGACTGTGGGATTCACGAAAAACTATACCGTTGCCACTTGGGTAGGCAATTTTAATGGTGAGCCCATGGAACAAGTGTCTGGGGTGATTGGTGCTGCTCCCCTCTGGCATCGGATTATGTTACACCTGCATCAATCTCAAGAACCTGCTCCGTTTCAAGCTCCTCCCGGTTTAGTCCAACGTCCAGTGTGTGCCCTTTCCGGTTTGCGTCCCACTCCTGCTTGTCCAACTGTTGTCCAGGAATACTTCTATCCAGACGACCTCCAGGATTACGAACGTCAATCCGATACGTTTTATCAGATGACCAGTGTTGGAGCTAATCAGCAATCGCCCCAGTACATCGTTAATTTACCTGATGAATACAACGAGTGGTTAGCAAGACAACCCCAAGGAAATCTAGCGCCAGGAAAACTGAAAATTTTGTCTCCTCGGGAGGGGGATTTGTACATGCTCTACCCTACTGAATCGGATCAAGATAGCAATAGTGCTGTTCAACGGCTAGAGTTCAAGGTGGCTGGGGTAAAGTCTGAGTCGGTCGAGTGGTGGTTGAATGGTGAAAAGCTAACTACCAACTCATCCAATTCCTTCTTTTGGCCTCTCGGTCCTGGGGATTGGACATTGGAAGTAAAAAGCGGTGACATTAGCGATCGCGTCACTTTCAAGGTGCAGTTAGCAGAAAACCCACCAACTCGCCGGGGGTTTTCTATTGCTGGTCCTTAGTGATTTGTTAATTGTAAATAGTTAATTTATAATCTACGTGCATTCATCGGTTATACCCAGGACTTTCACTGGTTCGATTTTCTATGGCAAACTTCACGAAATATATCTTGGCAGTTGCGATCGCTGTCTTACTCATCCCATTTTTAGTGCTAACGAATTATACCTATACTGGGGAACTAAAATCAAACATCAATGCTAGTGAAGTTTACAAAATCCGCTCTTTTCATAGCAAAGATGGCATTGGCAAATTCTATATGGGTCGAGAAATTGCTAAAGTAATGGGACATCAGGAAATGTTATGGCTGGAACGCCCTAGCAGGGAATCCCAAGAGCAACCTTCTGTAGTTATTGATGCTCTTAATTTAAGACCTACAGATACTGTTGCAGATATTGGAGCAGGCACTGGTTATTTTAGCTTTCGAATCGCTCCGTTGGTACCTGAAGGAAAAGTATTAGCAGTAGACATTCAGCCAGAAATGATCGACGTTATTGACTTTTTAACAGAAGACAACAATGTTAATAACGTCGAGACAATATTAGGAAGTTTGACTGACCCTAAACTTCCTGAAAATAGCATTGATTTAGCCTTAATGGTAGATGTTTACCATGAGCTTGAATATCCCCGAGAAATGATGGAATCGATTGTTAAAGCTCTTAAAACAGAGGGAAGAGTTGTGCTAGTAGAATATCGCAAGGAAAACCCACTTATTCCTATTAAGGGCTTGCATAAAATGACTCAGAAGCAAGTTAAAAAAGATATGGAATCCATTAATTTAATTTGGCAAGAAACCAATAATGATTTACCCAGCCAACATTTGATGGTGTTTCAAGTTAGTGACAAGTCATTATAGCGGTTTTAAATTCGTTGAGGTATTGACTATAAGTAAATTTTAGCCAGTAGACAGTAGGCAGTAGGTAGTAGGTAGTGGTAATACATAGCTAGTTGATTAACTATTGCGTCTTGCCTCTTGCCTTTTCTTAAGAGATTTTTTTCACAAAAAGAAAAATCCTATAGCTTATCTTGCGAGTAACAAGGTTTTTGTGTTAATGGAATGTCGGTGATAAAAATCAGACCAGAAGTTGATTCAGATCACAATAACTTACTGAAACTCTATTTACATTGAATGAAATGAATGAAATTAAATTCCGGAGGAATAAGTAGGTGCTAGAAAAGTTAAACGAGATTAAATCAACTCTAAAAGATATAGGTGAAAAAGTTGATCAGATAGCTGATAAAGTCGAGGCTGGGGTAAAGCCAAAATTTAAGTGTAATGTTGATCATAACAACATTAATGTTAAAGAGCATAACAGCTGTTATGACAAAGTAAAAGAACTTGGCTATAAGCAGTTGATTGTAGAAAATGATGGTTGTATTGGAGCCCCCAATCTATATCGGTATAAAGTTCTTGATAACGACGAAAATAAAGTCGCTGAATTTTATACATTAAAAGGAGTCAAGGACTATTTAGAGAAACAACCTAAAAAGGCTTAAGCATCGGATAATCTTGATTTTAAATTGGTGATAATTTATCGTTTCAGGAGTTTTGCATCTACAGTTTCATCAAGAGTTTAATCAAGAAATACTGACATTTTTGATTCAGGGGTTTTGCATCTACAGTTTCATCAAGAGTTTAATCAAGAAATACGGACATTTTTAATTCACTGGACTTTAGAGTAAATTTTGGGTTTTAACGAAACTTGATAAAAAGTAATTAGGAATAGAAACCAATGCCTCAAGCACCAAAGAGTGTTTGAGATAGTCTTGAGCGATTTAATTATTTGTCTTTTTTGCCGAGTTTGGATTAGGGCTGCGTTATCGAAACTTTTCAACTCGTCTTGTGTACACAAAATTCCATCATAGCACTGCCTGAGCACAAGTGGTTTAAAAATTGTTGTAATAACTATTTATCAAGGGTTTCAGTTGAGTAAGTCAATGTGACTACTCAAGGGAAGCCAAGGGGTGCATCTCATTTTTGCTGTTTGACACGGTGGTGCGTTACGGGGCGGGCTATCCAAACCCTGACTACGAGGCGAAAAATGAAGGCTCCCCTAACACACCCTGTCTTGATGCAGTCGCTCATGGGGGAAACCCCCAAGACCGCGCTGCATCGCTACGCAAAATTTTCAAATATGAGATGCAGGGAAGCCAAGTTTCTGGTGAACGAGAATTAGTCTAAACTCCAGTGATAAAGATCAGAGCAAAAGTTGATTTATATCACAAACACTTACTGAAACTCTATTTACATTGAATGAATGAAATTCAATTCCGGAGGAATAAGTACATGCAAGAAGACTTAAACGATATTAAATCAAGGGTAAAATCTCTAGAGGAAAAAATTGCTCAGAAAGCTGATAAAGTAGAGGCTGAGGTCAAGCCAAAATTTAAGTGTAATGTTGATTATAACAAAATTGATGTTGAAGAGCATAACAGCTGTTATGATAAACTCAAAGAACTTGGCTATGATTTAGTTATGGAAAATGATGGTTGTATTGGCCCCCCAGGTCTATATCGGTATAAAGTTCTTGATAACGACGGAAAAAAAGTCAAGGATTTTTATAAATTAGAAGGAATCAAGGAGTTTATAAAAAAAGAAGAAAAACGCTTAAGTATCTCATAATATTGATTTTAAATTGGTCATAATTTGTCTTTTCAGGAGTTTTGCATCTACAGTTTCATCAATATTTGAATCAATAAATATGGACATTTTTAATTCAGGAGTTTTGCATCTACAGTTGTATCATAGAACATAACCCTTACCTTAAATCATTAGGTCCTAGTCCAAAGTCATCACTTAATTCAACCCACATCATTTCTAATTATGAAATAATTTCAACCATAAAGATTGCTGACCCTAGACACACTACGCACTAGCTTTTGCTGATCCTGTTTTTGTTTCTCATCACCACTATCATTAATAATTACTAGGATAGTAGAAATCTGATTAACATCAGAAGCATCAGGACAAGAGATAATACATAGATTTACACTGTGTTCTGCTTGAGTATTATGGGATACTAAGGTTTGAGCTGAATAATCTTGCCGACGTTCTTCTTCAGTCTTGGCAGCTAATGCTACATCGAACCATTGGGAAAAATTGCCCTCTTTAATGTGGAGCAAGTCCCGTAAAGACTTCTCCTCAATATCTTTCAAACCAATGAAATCCTTAGCGTGATCATTGGCAAGAATAATCTGACCAGTTTTATTGGTAAAAATTACACCACTGGATACATTAAAGACCAAATCTCGCTGCTCTAGCTGTTGTTGCTTGACTTTACTAAATAGCTTGGCATTTTGGAGCGCTACACCCGCTTGAATATTAAATGCTTCCATCAAGTCTTGATCCCTGCGATCAAAACTTGCCTTCCAGCAATCGGGAGGGTTTGGCCAATCGGCGGGATTGTATGGGGGAAAATTGCCCTGTTTCTTTTTATTGACTAATTGGGTAACAGCAATTAATTGATTATCAACATTAAACACAGGCATCCCTAACAAACTACAGGTGCGATAACCGGTTTGACTATCAGTTTGTTTGGCAGTTTCTGAATTGGGATGGTCATAGAGATCAAACGGAATTATCAGTGGCTGTTTAGTGGTAACAACTTGACCAGCAAAGCCAGCTCCTTTGGGAATCCGAATTTCTTTTAATGTGCCATCAGCAACCGTAATTTTTGTCCATAATTCATCCTGTTCCTCATCTAACATCCAGACTGTGCTGCGATCAGCAGACATTAGCTCTTGAGCCTGATTCATTACTTTATTCAAAGTTTCTTCTAGATCCAAGCTACTTTTACCCAGAGATTGTGTCGCATTTATCAATGCTGAAGCTATTCGTTGTTTCTGAGCTGCTTTATAAAATAACCGAGAGGATTTAAGAATCATTTGAATCGAGCGGGCGAATTGCGCAAAAAGTTTTTCATCCTCTGGTGTAAAGCCTTTTAAATCAATTTTATCAGCTAAGGGCGCGTCTAAAACTGGCGGTTGTTTTAACTTATTTAGTAATTGGACAACAGCCACTAAATCTCCTTTATCATCTAGTAAGGGTAAAGCCAGCATGGTATAAGTACGGTATCCAGTTTTGGTATCCCATTCCTTAGCAGTATTAGAACGGGTATCGTTATATAAATCGTAAGGAATATTGACAGTTTTCTTAGTTTGAGCAACATAACCAGCAATCCCTTTATCCGCAGGCATCCGAATCTCTTCTGAGTCTCCTCCTTCACCCTTTGCCACAATTGACCAGAGTTCATTTTTGGCTTCATCTAATAAAAAAATAGTCGTGCGATCTGCCTGTAGTATCTCGCCAGTTTTGAAGGTGATAGACCGTAACATTTCATTGAAAATGGAATCAAACCCTTCTCGGTCTAGCAGAGTATCCATCATGGATAAGGTTTGATTAAAAACTCCTAAGTCCAATTCAAGGTTGGAAACAATATATTTGAAACTTTCTGGGGTCAGGTGTTCAAGAGACTCATAGATAGTTTCCTTAGTGGTAGCCGCTAGGGCTGGATTAAGTTTCCCTTGTCGTCTGGCTTCTGAATACCGTTGAATTTCTTCTAACGCCTTTTTAAATTCTCGCTTTTCCCATTCTTGGCTAGTGGTCAAAAACTGATAATCTTGATGGCTTAAGCTTTTACCCAGGGCCCATCTTAATGCATCCTGTAACTGTTGTCCTCGCAGAAGACAGGATGTATCCTGACAATCGGAGTCTAACCAAGCAGCAATTTCATTACTATACGGTCGCAAATTTGCTAATTCTTTATCTACCCAATTTTGGTTAAAAACAGCTTGATAAATACGGTTATAAATCCTTAATTTTCCTTGCTGCTCAACCACTAATCCCGATAGCCGCAATTCTATTTGTTCATAACTGTCATCAGAAGCAATTTCTCCCCGTTGCAGAATTTGCTGATACAATCCCAGTAATCGCCCAGCCCGTTGCTCATTCTTAATAAGACGATCGCGAATAGTTTTAAGATGCTCCGGATTATCATGGGATTTCCAATCATCAATCACTTGCGATCGCACTAATTGGTCAACCCACTCTGCCTCACCACCTGTTGGGATAGTAGATACAGAATCCAACAAGAGTTTACAAAGCTTTTGGGTCAGAAAAGGTTGACCTCCACTCCAGTACAAGACCTGTTTCAGGACATCTTGGGGATTACTAATTTTTCCTTGTAATCCTTGCGCTAATCCCTGTGCTTCGTGCAACTGAAAGCCATATAGCTGAATCGCCTGACCAATATTAAAGGGTGTGCGTTTTTTATCTTGAATTAAATCTGATGGTGTTGCTACTCCAAGTAGCGCAAACGTAAGGCGTTGGTAGTCTGACTTATCCACACGTTGGTTATAGCAGGCACGAATAAAAGCGAAAAAATCATCAGTGGGGAAATCGAGGCTAAGAACGCTATCAATTTCATCAATAAAAATTACAATATTTTGAGTAACTTGCTGGAGCAAAACCTCTTCAAGAAATTCTCTCAATCGCCGCACCGCAAATATCATTTCTCGCTCACGCCACCAAGTGCGTAAATTAATATCTAGGTCGAAGTCTCTAGCCAGAGAGCGGACAATATTGGCATACCATTGATCGAGAGTGACATGCTGAGTACCATCCATGGATAAATCAATTACTGCACAGGCAACCCCATCTGCTTCAAGCCGACGCATTACTTGCACTCGTAAGCTAGATTTTCCAGTCTGTCTTGAGTTCAATACATAACAAAACTGTCCAGCCTTCAATCCTTCATATAAATCATTATCTGCTTGTCGCTTCACATAGGTAAGAGCATCGGCTGGTAAAGTCCCTGAGTATATATATTCGTAGGTCATTTTAGTTGTTAACTTTTGTTCGCGTAGCGTGGCCTATTGGCCAAGGTTGACAGTTGTTCGCCTTTGGCGTTCGGTTTAGGGTAGGTTGACAGTTGAATGTTGACAGTTGTTCGCGTAGCGTGGCCTATTGGCCAAGGTTGTTCGCGTAGCGTGGCCAATAGGCCAAGGTTGTTCGCGTAGCGTGGCCAATAGGCCAAGGTTGTTCGCCTTTGGCGTTCGGTTTAGGGTAGGTTTAAGGTTTAAGGTTTAAGGTTTAAAATTTAAGGTTGTTCGCGTAGCGTGGCCTATTGGCCAAGGTTGTTGGCCTTAGGCGTTCCCTTCGGTTAGGTTGTTCGCCCTAGGCATTCGGTATAGGGTAGGTTTAAGGTTTAAGGTTATATGAAGTATGGATTCTGAACTGACCCACTCAGCACTCAGGCTCAAGCCGCTGGCAAAGGCGATCGCAAAAATACTTGTGATATAAATCACAGCGAGGCATGACGCTATTCCCTTGCAACTTTACTAACCCCATGCTATATAACTTAAAGGCTTGCTCCGATGGGATAGTTACCCAGCTGTGTGCTTGAACCACTTTCTCCAACGCAGTTTCCAATTCTGGAGACTGTTTGAGATTTCCTAGGTGGCGTCGCAGATGGTCACTGAATGGTCCGGCTTCTGTGGGTGCCACCTCTAACAGTTGCGCTAGGGTAATCTGATCATATTTAATATAAGCTAAACCTTTGCGCAACAGATAAGGATGTCCTCCCACCATCGCCATCAGTTCCTCCACTTCTCTGGGATTCCCATCCAGTCCATAACGTCTGACTAACTCCTGTACTTGCTCTGTGCTAAACTCTGGCAACTCAATTTCCAATCCGACATTAGCCAGTGGTGAGTGATTGATATCCAAGGAGCTATAAATTTCTGTAGAATGTACTATCACCAACCGGAGTTTTTTCCAGATAGCGCTACTGCGATCGCCCCGCCTAGCGATGTCATACCAACCACGGAGAAGGCGACAAAAATCATCAGCAATAAAGGGGTGTTCAAACACCAGATCAACTTTATCTATAACGAGTACTATCTGGCTTTCAATTTCTGCCAATAAATACTCCTGAAAGTAATCTGTGGTGTTACTATTACATCCAAAAATATCATCCCAATACTCATCCAACTTATTTGACAGCCCTAGAGTCTGACCAACTCTGGCACAGAACCACCGTGAGAATTTGCCGAGGTCCCTATAGACGGTACTATCGGCTAACTCAAAGCTTAAGGTCACAGCTTGATAACCTTGCTGCCTGAGCTCAGCCAGAACTCGTTCAATCAGGGAGGTTTTACCCATCTGCTGGGGTGCTTTGATCCGAATTAGAGCACCAGGCTTGACAATTGCCTCTAACAACTGATCTTCATAAGGAATGCGCTTGACATAAAAGTCAGCATAGAGAGGAACTGGCTTTTGTTGCCCTTCTGACTCTGGCATCGGTGGGACGATGAAAGATTTATATTTACTTAATAACTCTGGATTGACTAACTTAGGCTGATATTCACTAAATAAGTCAATTAACTGATTTCGGAGTGAGTAGTGTTCACCTGGTGCATTCCTCAGCTCAAATTTCTCGCACAGCTGCTGCACATGTTTTCTGACAGTAGCTTCTGTGATGTGTAGGGACTTAGCGATCGCTTGATCGCTTTGGCCCGCTAACATTTTCTTCAAGACCTCTCGTTTACGAGGTGTTAGCTGATCAAATGCTACAGTCAAATCTAGTTGATTCAATTTTTCTAAGAACATCTCAGTCTTGCCGATAGAGATTTTGAATAATCGGTTTTTTCCCCTAGACATAGCGTTTAGGTGGTTATCAAGATGCACCAAAAAAAGATAGTATTTCTGCTAATTTTAAACCCATCCTAACTAGCTTATCGAAAAGCTGAGCTAGCCATGAGTTTGTGAAGATTTTCACACAAATTATGGATTAGACGTGGCTTGTGAGCCTTTTTCCACAAATTACCCTGATGTCTTAAACACAGGCTATAGTTTGATTAATGGCAATCAAACCTATACGAGGTTATAGATGTCTCAGTAATCTCTTGCCTTTTCCCTCAAGCTAAAACCCTGCGTCTGATGGCACTGAGTACTGGTCATATCATATCACTCCCTGTTGCACTTGTATTGCCCAAAATTGGGAGCTTGATGGGTTGTGTTGATAAAGCGATCAGCTTTTAGCTATCAGCTATCAGCTTGGTAGATACCTGATCCGAAGTGGGTGAAAACTTGACAAACATAAGGTTAATACCTCGCCCCTTGTGCCGGACCTAACAAAGCTAAGTGCCTCAGGGCGAATGGTGAGAACTTTGATCTAGCGTTTATCTAGATATAGGGATTGAAAGCTGCCAAACAAAACGTCGTTAGTAGTTAGTCAGACCAATGGCATTGCTGAATCTTCGAATTAATATGAGTGGGGTGGGCATCCTGCCTGGGAAATGAAACGGGCAAGATGCCCGTTCCACGCCTGATGCTCATTCCAAAAAATTCTTAAAATCATTGCATAATTAAGCAATGCCAGACCAATTAACTAACCCCTAACCCCTAACCCCTAACCTGAAATCCCCCGGATGTGACCGTGGGGATGAGCTTAAATCTAAATCAGGAGTTGCTGATATGCCTACCATGATGTTTAATCCTACCGAGATAATCATTGATACCTGTGTTAAAAATCTAGAGACAGGTTTCCACAGCACTTACGGCAACCTTAAATCAGACTACTGTGAGCTGATTACTTGGGCTACCCACATGGCTCTGGAAAATATTGCTAATAGTGACGCTCTCTATCACAACATTGAACACACCTTCCTAGTCACCCTAGTTGGACAGGAAATCTTGTGGGGTAAGCACATCTGCGAAGGGAGCGTCTCCTGTGAAGACTGGTTGCACGTGATTATCTCTTTGTTGTGCCATGACATTGGCTATATCAAAGGCATCTGTCGTCAAGACCAACCAGACCAAGGATTGTATGCCACAGGAATAGACAATTTCATGATTACTCTCCCTACAGGTGCAACTGATGCCAGCCTTACTCCCTACCATGTAGACCGGGGTAAGCAGTTTATTGATGAACACTTTGGTAATCACCTGCTGATTGATACTGAGCAGATTAAGCACAATATTGAATTAACCCGTTTCCCAGTACCTGCTGATCAGGATCATCAAGACACGGTTAACTATCCTGGTTTAGTCAGAGCAGCAGATTTGATTGGTCAGCTGGCTGATCCCCGCTACTTACAAAAAATTAGTGCCTTGTTCTACGAGTTTGAAGAAATCGGGAAAAATCAGATTTTAGGCTATCGTAATCCCGGTGATTTACGCCGGAACTACCCAAACTTTTACTGGAATGTTGTCTATCCTTATATCAAACCCGCATTGCCCTACCTAGAGCGAAGCCTTTCTGGTAAACAAATCCTGGCTAATCTCGATGCCAATGTCTTTCGAGCAGAACACCAATCCCAGCCTAAAGCACTCTTCAGCCATCCCTGTCGCTATAGTCAAACGACAGCACAACTATGTACAGCATGATTAGGCATGGATCTAAAAGGGTTAGTAAACAGCTAGAGAAAATGTTGCAGAGTCTACCAAAAACTCTTATTATTTGTTAGAATTAAATTAGGGTAACACCGACAGGGATTATTATGTAACTTAAATTAAAGCCGAAAACCAAGGGTTTAATAGTTGCGCTGTAATCCCGGTGGAACGAACTTTTTTGACATTTTTATGGCGCTCGCGGGATATTCCTGAGGGCTTTGGGAGATACCCCCTGGATGCGAGAGCATCTTGCATTGGCGAGCTAGAGTTTACCTTTGGTAGATTCTGGTAGCTAAAAAGTATCGGACATCATCAAGGCAAATCATCAAATGGCGATTTTGTTCAAAGTTATTTGTGCAAAGTTAATTGAAAATTGATCATTGACCATTGACCATTAACCATTGACAATTAACAATTAACAATTAACAAATGACCAATGAAAGCCATTTTAATGACCGCTGCTGGTACACCTGAAGTGCTGCAACTTCAGGATGTACCAGACCCCACAATTAAAAACGACACAGAAATCCTGGTGCGTCTTCACGCTGCTGGTGTTAATCCCATTGACACCAAACTGCGGCGTAGAGGTACCTTTTACCGTGACCAAATGCCAGCTATCCTAGGCTGCGATGGTGCTGGTGTGGTAGAAGCTGTTGGTGCTGGTGTCGATAAATTCCAGGTCGGTGATGAGGTATATTTCTGTGCTGGGGGATTAGGATTATCTGGTACGGGTAACTATGCCGAACTAGCTGTTGTTGATCAGTCCTTAGTTGCCCACAAGCCTAAATCCCTCTCCTTCCCTGAAGCCGCTGCTGCTCCTCTAGTACTGATCACTGCCTGGGAATCATTGTATGACCGAGGACGGTTGCAAGCAGGACAAAAGGTGCTGATTCAGGCAGGTGCTGGTGGTGTTGGTCACGTTGCTATTCAGCTAGCTAAGCTCAAAGGTGCTGAGGTTTGTACTACTGTCGGTTCTCAAGAAAAAGCTAGATTAGTGCGTCAGTTAGGTGCTGACTATCCTATCCTTTACAAACAAACTAGCTTTTTGACACTCCCCGTCCTTTAAGGACGGGGATTCTTACTTCAACGAGCTGTCTTGCGTATAGCAGGTCGGAACCAGAAAAAGTAGAGGGCAATTCGACCTAAGCGTTTAAATCAAAGATTTAGGTTTCGGTGTGCCCCACCGTACCTTTTTTTATATAGATAGATACTTTTTTTATCTAATTTTTTTTCATAGACGTTGTCTTGATGCAGTCGCTCATGGGGGAAACCCCCAAGACCGCGCTGCATCGCTTAAGTCGTTAGACCAAATTACGCAATATGTATCTGATACATATTTTTTACGTTGTCTACTTATCATTAGATAGTATTTATCTATTTTTTTTTGTTTATAATTTTATAATAACAAGCAGTGATAAAACTGTCAAGTTTTAACTTAAAAAGAAAGCCGTCCTATAAGGACGGGGCTTTAAACCCAAAATTTTTGGTAAAACCTTTTATGACACCTGTGAAGCAGTGCGGGTATATGGCGATATTGTGACTATCCTCCAACCAGACCCAGCCGAAGGTAATTTGAAGACAGCGCGATCGCATAATTTGCGCATCAGTCTAGAACTCATGCTCACCCCAGCCTTGAAAGGGCTCACTACAGCTCAACAGCACCAAACCGAGATTCTCCAGCAGTGTGCTAATTGGATTGATCAAGGTAAACTGAAAATTCACCTCAGCCAACGGTTTCCCCTCAAAGAAGCTGCTGCTGCTCACAACGCTATCGAAGCCGGTTCTATGACAGGTAAGGTAGCACTAATTATCCATTGAACCTCCCCACCCGCCTCAGGGATGGGGATTCCCAGGCACAGCAACTAAGTCACTGTTAACTCCATGGGCGTAACTTTCCCCCGCACCGGAGGTAGCTGAGTTTGAAGTTACCGTAAGAACAAGGCAGCCTTTATAGTTAAAGGGTTATGGGTAAAAGGTTCTAGGTTGTTGTAATAAGGCTGCCTTGTTCTAAGGCGCGCGTCTTGTGGGGTCAATTCCCAGTTTTTTGAGACCCCGAATTTTTATATTTACTGCACCATTTACATCTGCGTCGTTGTAATGACCACAGTTAGTGCAAAGGAATTTTTCTTTTTTTCTGTTCTCTTTACTCGTGTGGTGACATTTTGGACACCTTTGAGACGTATGCTTGGGATTTATTTTGATTACTGGAATACCTGACTTTGCAGCCACGGCCTCAATCTTATTGACCAATTCTCCCCAAGCTGCATTAGATATTGAACGATTTAAGCCTCTTTTTGCGGATTGTCCATTGCGTTCGCGTAGCGTCGGCTTTGCCGAATCGTACCCACCATTTTCATTGGGTTTAGGCTTGCAACGAGACTTCATCGCTCTGATGTTTAAATCTTCAAAGATTAGAGCGTCTGCACCATCTACTAACTTATTGGCAGTCTCCCAATGGTAGGCATTACGATTATTAGTAATGCGTTCATGGAGAGATGCCACCTTGGAGTAGGACCTGCTTCTATTCTTAGACCCTTTCTTTTTTCTGCTGGCAGCTCTTTGTCTTAGCTTCAGACGCCTTTCTCTACGCTTAAAAGACTTTGTCCGTGCCGGGTTAGCTATCATTTTCCCAGTGGAAATGCTGATTAGCTTTTTAATCCCCAAGTCACAACCTTTAACTCGCTCAGGATTAATCTCATCCCTGGCTTTTAATGGAGGGACTGGAATTGAATTGTCTTCAATCTGAAGACTTACGAACCATCCACGAGCTTTACGCCGAACAGTGACAGATTTAACATTAAACCCTTCGGGAATTGGACGATAATTAAAGAAACCCATCCATCCGATACCTGGCAAGTAAATCCGATTCCCATCTACCTTGACCTGCCCAGGGGAATATTTAAAACTTCTGAATCTAGATATTCTCTTAGGCTTAGGATATCCAGATTCGCCTTTGAAGAACTTAGAAAAAGCCACATCCAACTGTCTTAGCGCCTGTTGCAAAACAGTTGAGTTAATAGTCTTGTACCAAGGTCTCTCCTTTTTAAGGATTGGCAAATTTGAACTTTGAGCTTCGTAAGCAGTTCTTCTAGGGTTCTTTTTATTACTCTTCCATGGGTAACCAACAGAGTGAGATTTGCTAACCGAACAGGTCAACGGGCACACTTCACTCTTACTTTTTAGATCACAGTAATTGCCTAACCTAGGAGCTTTAGCTTGATCAAAAGATTCAATTCTATCTCTAAGTAAGTAATTATACTGCGATCGCAACATATCCAACCACCTATTCATTGTGGCTTTTTGTTGTCGGCTTGGCTTGAGTTTGTACCTGTACCCGAACTGCATTGTTTCGACCTATTTATCCATGCTATATTAATTATAGCTTTTAGGAATGCTGATGTCTTGAACATGGGAAAAAGAACTGGACGCCCTCCAATACACGGAGAAGCGAAAAAATCACATACCGTTAGAACTACAGATGCTGCCTGGGACGGCCTAAAAGAGATGGCAGACAGGGCAGGTCTAACACTATCTGAGTATTTGGAAGCTTTGGGGAAGACTGGCTTACTCCCTTAAATACTTGAGGGGAAATTCATCCCTGGAGACGAAACCTAAGGAGAGTGGAGCCTTTATGGTTAGTCAGCTATGCATAAAAGAGGTGCGACCCGTGGCGAATTTAATTCGCCACGGGTNGCCCTCCCGATCTCCGACGCCGGCGACACCACTCCCGACTCCCGCCTCCCGCCTCCCGACTCCCTACTCCCTGCTCCCGACTCCCGACTCCCGACTCCCGACCCCCGACTCCCGACTCCCGACTCCCGACTCCCGACTCCCGACTCCCGACTCCCGACTCCCGACTCGCTCAGTAGTCAGTAGCCGCAAAATCTTATCAATTGTAGTAATGCTGGTAAAGGTGTTTCCAAATTCAAGGACGCAATAATTGCTAAACCCTTTATATGACAAGCTTTTCCAGTGCCTGTTTCCTAAGGGCGGAAGTTCCCTAGCCCTGGGCGCAGCCCTATAACTTTCAGCTCTATTCCTCTGGAAAATTTTTAGATAAATTTCTGATAAGCTATTAAAAAAATAATAGTATACTGAGTAAAGTTCCTCTTCTACACACTGACCATTACATCTACTATAGGGTCAAGTATATAGTCAAATCAGGTAATTGAAAGGATTTATTTGCGATCCGACCGCCTGAGGTAGTTTACAAAATCTACAAACTAATCGATAATTTATAGCGATAGCAGTAGGTATGGTAACTCAGGTGCTGGATTAACATACCTACTGCATAAATTTAGCGACAACCCTAAGGAGAGAAAGTAGTAGTTGCTGATGAACATCAATAGAAGAAATATCTTACTAGCAGGTGGTACAGCCATGGCGGCTTACACCTTGGGTGAACTGGGTAAACCTCGTAGAGCAGTCGCCCAGAATCGGGTAGTCAATGTCTACTCCTCTCGTCACTACAAGACGGATGATGACTTGTACGATAACTTCACCCGCATCACTGGTATTAAAGTGAATCTGATTGAGGGGAAAGCAAATCCATTAATAGAACGGATTA
Source organism: Moorena sp. SIO3A2 (assembly GCF_010672265.1). NCBI lineage: Bacteria > Bacillati > Cyanobacteriota > Cyanophyceae > Coleofasciculales > Coleofasciculaceae > Moorena > Moorena sp. SIO3A2. Next base: position 73,674 of record NZ_JAAHHC010000010.1, on the reverse strand, counting down.
AAAGTGAGGGGGCCAATAGCCCTGCTGATGTCTTAATTACTGTTGACGCTGGTCGTCTTTGGAAAGCTGACCAGGCTGGTATTTTTGCCCCGGTTAATTCATCGGAACTCAACTCCAATATTCCCGCTAACCTGCGACACCCTGACAATCACTGGTTTGGCTTCACTAAGCGAGCGCGGGTGATTATGTATAACAAAGACAGAGTCAACCCTGCTGAACTGTCAACTTACGAAAATCTGGCTGATCCCAAATGGCAAGGTCGCATTGCTATCCGCTCATCGAGCAATATCTATAATCAGTCTCTGGTTGCCTCACTGATTGCCAGCCTGGGTGTACCAGCAGTAAAAGCATGGGTCGAGAGCTTTGTGGGTAACTTTGCTCGCAAGCCTCAGGGTAATGATCGAGCCCAAATTGAAGCCGTTGCGGCTGGGATTGCGGATATTGCGATCGCAAATACCTATTATCTACCTCGCTATATTAAATCCGATGACCCTGCCAAGCAGGGGATCTTCAAGAAAGTTGGTGTATTTTTCCCTAATCAGCAAAACCGGGGTGCCCACATTAATATCAGTGGTGGCGGCTTGGTTAAAACAGCTCCTAATCGAGAAAATGGTATCAAGTTCTTAGAGTATCTAACTAGCCCTACGGCTCAGACCTTCTTTGCTCAAGCTAATAGCGAATATCCAGTGGTTTCTGGAACACCGATTGATCCGGTACTTGCGGGCTTTGGTTTTCCCTTCAAGGAAGATCCAACCAGTGTTTCCCAATATGGTCCCAATAGTGCTACAGCAGTTCAACTTATGGATATTGCTGGTTGGGTATAACAGTTATAAATTAGATCAAGTACTGTCGTTTTAGGGAGTAGGGAGCGGTGCGACCCGTGGCGAATTAAATTCGCCTACGGAAAGCGCACCGAGGGAGTAGGGAGTAGCGCCGAGAAAGCAAAAACTCCTCTTTTCCCTGTTCCCTGTTCCCTTTTTTTTGATTCCAACACCATGAAGAATTAAGAATTAAGAATTAAGAATTAAGAATTAAGAATTAAGAATTATGCCTTCTTCATGCTTCATTCTGCCTTCTGCCTTCTGCCTTCTGCCTTCTGCCTTCTGTATTCTGCCTTCTGTATTCTGCCTTCTGCCTTCTGCCTTCTGTATTCTGCCTTCTGCCTTCTGCCTTCTGCCTTCTGCCTTCTGCATTATTATCCCTGAGATTTAGCAATCTTCAAACTTAATAAAATTACTGGAATAATCCCTACTAAAACAATCGCTAAGGCTGGTGCTGATGCCTGTATTAATCGTTCATCGGAGGCATACTGGTAAACTCGTACTGCCAGGGTGTCAAAATTAAACGGTCGCATGATCAGAGTTGCTGGTAACTCTTTCATCACATCCACAAACACCAACATGGCTGCTGTCAACAATCCTCCCCACATTAATGGGGCGTGAACTTTGATTAGGGTCAGCGTAGGTCCATAACCGAGACTGCGAGAGGCATCATCTAAACTAGGCTTAATCTTACCTAGGCTGGATTCAACGGTATTGAATGAAATTGCTAGGAAGCGCACAAGATAGGCGTATACTAGAGCAATGATGGTGCCACTAAAAATTAAACCGGTGGATATGCCCAAGTTATCCCGCATCCAGCTGTCAATGATATTGTCCAACTGACCTAAGGGCATCAAGACACCAACTGCAATCACTGAACCAGGGATAGCGTAACCCATGGCAGCAGTGCGTACTGCTAAGCGCATCCCTAGTTTGGGCACTAGACGTTGCCCATAAGCCATGACTAATGCTAAGACCATAGCAATCGCAGCTGTTGTAATTGCTAATAGTAAACTATTTGTAGCTAGCTGCAAAAAATTATCATCTAAGGTTTCCTCGGCATTTTTAATGGTCATGTGCAGCAAAAATGCTGCAGGTGCTAAAAATCCAAGAGCAGTGGGAAGGAAACAGGCTACAAACGCGAGTATGGCTCTGATCCCAGTTAGTGGAAATGGCTTGATTCCCTGGTAACTACTGCTAGTCTCATAATAGCGAGATTGCTTACGAGACCAGCGTTCTAGTAGAATTAAAATAATTACAAATAGTAGCAAACAGGCGGCTAGTTGAGCAGCAGCTGACCTCTCACCCATGTCTAACCAGGTACGATATATGCCTGTAGTGAAAGTACTGACACCGAAATACTTTACTGTGCCAAAGTCGCTTAGGGTTTCCATCAGTGCTAAGGCCAAACCTGCCATGATCCCTGGTCTGGCTAGGGGTAGAGCGACGGTGAAGAAGCCACGCCAAGGGTTACATCCGAGGGAACGAGCAGCTTCTAGGGTACGGACGGATTGCTCTAGGAACGCTACCCTGGTGATTAGGTAAACGTAGGGATAGAGCACCAGAGACAACATTGCGATCGCACCCCACAGAGACCGGACATTGGGAAACCAATAATCCTGCACGCTAGTCCAGCCAAACAGCTGCCGCAGCCAGGTCTGTACGGGTCCAAAAAAGTCCAGCATATTGGTGTAAGTATAGGCAAGTAAATAGGCTGGTGCTGCCAGAGGCAGTAGTAAAGCCCATTCAAACACCCGGCTTCCCCAGAAGCGACACATGGTTACTAGCCATGCTGTTGAAACCCCAAGGATTAATACTCCACTACCTACACCTATAATTAACCACAGGGAGTTGACAATGTAACTGCCTAAGACAGTGGAGACTAAATGACTCCATACTTCCGAAGAATCGGAGAACATACTGCCCAGCACAGATAGGACTGGTGCGCAAATCAGGAGTGCGATCGCAATTACGGAGACTGTCCAACCAGGCAAACCCAGACGATGCCATGGTTTGTTACCGCTCAATAGTGCTGAAATTTTTAGTGGCATCGGGAGTTTTCAGGAATGTTTTCAGGGAGCTGAACTCAGAGGCTGTTTATAAAGTAAATGTATAGACAGCGATTAGTCGCTGAATATTGGTGGGTTACGGCGGACAGATCTCTTCAAAGGTGAGCTTTTAAAGTACTCGCCGCCTAACCCACCCTACGCTAAACTCTTGCAAGTATTTAGCAATAAACTATCCTATCAAATAATTGCTAACCTTGAACCAGAACAAAATGATTTTTTTTTTCCGTTCAGGGATTAAATTTTAAGATGCTTGAACTACAAACCAGTCAAGTCAAGGATATTTTGGCTCAGCAGCGCAATTTTTTCAGCACCGGTAAAACCAAAGATGTGGCATTCCGGATCGCCCAACTCAAGCGCCTCAAGCAAGTTATTTTAGAAAATGATACTGCCATTTTAGAAGGCTTGAAAGCCGACCTGCACAAGGCGGAATTTGAATCTTATGCTACCGAAATTATCCTGGTGCAGGAAATTGATCACACCCTCAAGCATATTAAATCCTGGGTCAAGCCGAAAAGAGTCCCGGTCTCAATGGCAAATTTTCCAGGCTCGGGTCAAATTTATCCCGAACCCTTGGGAGTAGTACTGATTATCAGTCCCTGGAACTATCCATTTGCTCTAGCCATTGCGCCTTTAGTGGGTGCGATCGCAGCGGGAAACTGTTGCGTTATCAAACCTTCTGAAATCTCCCCTCACACCTCTGGTGCGATCGCAGAGATTATCCAGAAAAACTTTGACCCTAGCTATATTACTGTAGTGGAAGGGGGAGTAGAAACTAGTCAGGAACTGTTAGCAGAAAAATTCGACCATATCTTGTTCACCGGCAGCACCCAAGTTGGCAGAATTATCATGACTGCTGCTGCCAAACACCTAACCCCCGTCACCCTAGAGTTGGGGGGTAAAAGTCCCTGCATTGTGGAGACAGATGTGCCGATAGAGACTACAGCAAAACGAATTGTTTGGGGTAAGTTTCTCAATGCCGGTCAAACCTGCGTTGCACCAGACTATCTGCTGGTCAATCGGGAGATTAAATCTGATTTACTCCAGGAAATCAAAGCCTGTATCCATAAATTTTATGGAGACGATCCCGCCAAAAGTCCAGATTATGCTCGGATTATCAGTGATAAGCATTATCAGCGTTTGAGTAGCTTACTCAACGATGGTGACATCATAATTGGTGGACAAACTAATCCAGAAGACCGCTATATTGCTCCCACGGTCATCGACAATATTTCCTTAGAGGATAAAGTGATGGAAGAGGAAATCTTTGGTCCGATTCTACCTGTGATTGAATACAGTAATTTAGATGAAGCCATTGGGATAGTTAACCAAAGACCAAAACCATTAGCGCTATATTTTTTCTCCAGAGACAAAGCAAAGCAACAGCAGGTTTTGCAACAGACCTCTGCTGGTGGTGTTTGCTTGAATGAAACAGTTATGCATCTAAATGTTCCTTCCCTACCATTTGGTGGGGTTGGTGATAGTGGCATGGGTGCTTATCATGGGAAAGCTGGTTTTGATACCTTTTCTCACCAAAAAAGCGTGCTTAAGAAATCCTTCTGGCTGGATTTGCAGTTGCGCTATGCTCCCTACAAAGACAAACTCGAACAGATCAAGAAATTTATTAGTGGTTAGTCATTCTTCGTTTTAGGGAGTCGGGAGTCGGTACCCACCCCTAACCCCTCCCAGGAGGGGAACGGGAGTCGGGAGTCGGGAGTCGGGAGCTTCGGAGCTAGCGCCGTCTTGGGTAGCCAGTTGCTCATCTCTTCATCTCCCCATCTCTTCATCTCCCCATCTCCCCATCTCCCCGCGCCCCCACACTTACCACACTTACCACACTTACATCTCCCCATCTCCCCATCTCCCAACACTGCGCGCGGCGCTATAACCAATCGCTAATCATGCTCGGACTTCTTAGGATCATCCTCACACCAGACTGCACTGGCTAAGCCACTCCAGCAGATCATCTTCCATTTAGCCATGGATAGTTTAGGAATCTTAGCAACGAATAGCCAGTCAGAGTAATCTAGGTGCTTATAGATACGATCTTTGGCACCACTATCACTATGATTCAGCCAGCCCCAGCCAGAGATACCTTTATGGCCCCGGTGCTCCGTATCATCACCAAATCGGAAAGAGTATTCATGATTACCGAAGTAGTCTACTAGATCAAAGGACTTGAACTTCTTAGACTTGATTGTCCCCTTACCCATGCCAATCTTGTATGTGCCATAGGCTTTCTCGGTGACATAGGCATCGTTGTCTTTATGTCCCACAACTTTGTAGGTAAAGTCGATATCCCAGTAGTCAGTTGTCCTTTTTTTGTAATTCTTCCCTTCTTTTTGTCCACCGAAGGCTTTTCCGTAGATGTGGATCTCACCTGTGCTGGTGTAGTCGAGGAATACCTCTGCGCCCTCGTACTCAAAATCAAAGGTATAGATATCTCTGGCATTACCAGTGAGCAGTCCATCAAGACGCAAGCCATAGGGTGGCGGACTGGCACTAGCACCAGGGTGATTGCAAAGTTGGAAGGTACACTTTTGTGGAGCAAATGTGGGCTTGAATGAGAAGGGAACTAAAAAATTGATCGGAATCTCAAATTCACAGTTGTAAGAGGATTCGTGGATATTTTCGTCAGGCATGATTTGCCCTCCATCAGGTAGTTTGGCAGGTAGTCTTAATCTCTCCCAATGGTCTCATAATTTACTAACAAGTTGCGGTACCCTTAAGGGTACCTTTTAGTTAACTTGTAAGCATTCAGCTATCAGTTATCAGCTATCAGCTATCAGCTATCAGCGGTTTGCAATTCAGTTAGGTACAAATTTCTGAATTTTAGGGAACAGGGAACAGCGGATCACCGGAACAGGGAAGAGAGAACAGGGAAGTCGGAAGTCGGAAGTGGGAAAACAATCCTGTGTACCTGAGGTGCGACCCGTGGCGAATTTAATAATTAGATGCGGAAAGCGCACCTGATAGTTATGCAAACCGCCGTATGCGCTATCGGCAGGGTTAAGGAGGAAACCGTTAAGAATAAAACAGGTCAGCATTCGAATAATGCTGAGTTACAGAAAGCACCTCAAGTAGCGTGGGAGGTTTATTTTAAGCTGACGGCTGACAGCTGACGGCACCTCAAGTAGCGTGCGCGTAGGGCATATGCTTACGTTAAGCTTAGCAGGAGACTGGTTAAGAAAACCCCCCTGACTTGATAAGCCTAGGGGGATTTGAGGAACTAATTTCTATGAACTAATTTAAAGCCAGCCGTCAAAGATTCTTGTCAGAGATTGCTAAAGAGACTAAGTGCTAACCGGTTCCGCTGGCTCAGTAGGCGCTCCGTTCTCTTCGATCTCCATTTCCTCATACTTAGTAAAGCACTTACGCTTAGCACCTACAGCTAGGTCGAGCACAATCGGTACTTCTAATTTGATCGGAACTTGGAACACACAGGGGTTAGAGTATTTGTAAGGCATGGGTTTTACCTCTTGCTTTAATTAATTTCAATCAACACATTTATATAATGTCAAATCTAACCCTGGCTTGGCAGTACCCTTGAGGGTACCTTTTTTTCAACTGATGATAGTCTGGCCTAACTTAGGGAGGATATAGGTTTTGGTCTACAATAAAACTCCTCCCTCCTGAGCTCAGGAGGGAGGATATAGAGGAGAGATAGGAATTAATTTATGCCCAGAATTTAAAAGCCAGCTGTCAAAGATTGCTAAAGAGATTAAGTGGTAACTGGTTCGGCTGGCTCAGTACCCGCTCCGTTCTCTTCGATCTCCATTTCCTCATACTTAGTAAAGCACTTACGCTTAGCACCTACAGCTAGGTCGAGCACAATCGGTACCTCTAATTTGATCGGAACTTGGAACACACAGGGGTTAGAGTATTTGTAAGGCATGGGTTTTACCTCTTGCTTTAATTAATTTCAATCAACACATTTATATAATGTCAAATCTAACCCTGGCTTGGCAGTACCCTTGAGGGTACCTTTTTTTCAACTGATGATAGTCTGGCCTAACTTAGGGAGGATATAGGTTTTGGTCTACAATAAAACTCCTCCCTCCTGAGCTCAGGAGGGAGGATATAGAGGAGAGATAGGAATTAATTTATGCCCAGAATTTAAAAGCCAGCTGTCAAAGATTGCTAAAGAGATTAAGTGGTAACTGGTTCGGCTGGCTCAGTACCCGCTCCGTTCTCTTCGATCTCCATTTCCTCATACTTAGTAAAGCACTTACGCTTAGCACCTACAGCTAGGTCGAGCACAATCGGTACTTCTAATTTGATCGGAACTTGGAACACACAGGGTTTATGGTATTTGTAAGGCATGGGTTTTACCTCTTGCTTTAATTAATTTCAATCAACACATTTATATAATGTCAAATCTAACTCTGGCTTGGCAGTACCCTTGAGGGTACCTTTTATGAGCTGATGATAGTCTCCCATAACTTAGCCTCGGTATTGGTGGGCATTGCCCATTTCATTTATAGGCTCACTAATTTTAATCTTCCTGATCAATGCCCACCCTACGATTTTTATCTGGTTCAGTATTGGTGGGCATGATTATCGCTTAAGGTCTACAATAAAACTCCTCCCTCCTGAGCTCAGGAGGGAGGAGATATAGGACTTAATTTATGCCCAGAATTTAAAAGCCAGCTGTCAAAGATTGCTAAAGAGATTAAGTGGTAACTGGTTCGGCTGGATCAGTACCCGCTCCGTTCTCTTCGATCTCCATTTCCTCATACTTAGTAAAGCACTTACGCTTAGCACCTACAGCTAGGTCGAGCACAATCGGTACCTCTAATTTGATCGGAACTTGGAACACACAGGGTTTATGGTATTTGTAAGGCATGGGTTTTACCTCTTGCTGTAATTAATTTCAATCAACACATTTATATAATGTCAAATCTAACCCTGGCTTGGCAGTACCCTTGAGGGTACCTTTTTTTCAACTGATGATAGTCTGGCCTAACTTAGGGGGGATATAGGTTTTGGTCTACAATAAAACTCCTCCCTCCTGAGCTCAGGAGGGAGGATATAGAGGAGAGATAGGAATTAATTTATGCCCAGAATTTTAAAGCCAGCCGTAAAAAAATCATTTCAAAGATTCCTAAGGATACAAAGTGGCAACTGGTTCGGCTGGCTCAGTACCCGCTCCGTTCTCTTCGATCTCCATTTCCTCATATTTAGTAAAGCACTTACGCTTAGCACCTACAGCTAGATCGAGCACAATGGGTACTTCTAATTTGATCGGAACTTGGAACACACAGGGTTTATGGTATTTGTAAGGCATGGGGTTTACCTCTTGGTGCAATTAATTTCAATCAACACATTTATATAATGTCAAATCTAACCCTGGCTTTACAGTACCCTTGAGGGTACCTTTTTTCCCTATAGACCTACTTAATCATTAATGGGAGCACATTCGACTTTGAGTAAATCGTCGCGAATCCATCCTTTGGCACCACTTACTGGAAAACCTACTCTGTGCCAACCATAGCCAAAGCTGTCTATTTTGTAATCTGGCTCTGGAGGAGTGCCTGTCAGCACGTAGACATTATCACCCACTAAACCATAACCCAAGCTTCTATAATTAGTTCCTGGTCCAGAACGTAAGGTGATCCGAGAATCGGGGTTGCTAGCAGTTAGGGTGGCTAGACAGTGGGAACGCTCACTAGGAAAAGTATGCTGAGCAAAAGCCTCAGTTGTAGGGACGGTAACTGCAGCAGCTGTAGCTAATAAGAAGATTGCTTTTTTCATTTGTTTTCTCCAATCATCAAGGTTTCTTATTTACTAGTAAAATAGAAATAACAGTTGGAGTGATTGGAGACAGTGCCACTTTATAAGTAGTCCTAAAGCTGACAGCAATAAAACCTTATTTTTCCATAGTTAGCACTGTTTATAGTACAGACAGTTGAGAAACTGGTCTATGGTGGTCTTGTGGGCGGGGAATAGGGAATAGGGAATAGGGAATAGGGAGTAGGGAGATGGGGAGATGGGGAGATGGGGAGATGGGGAGATGAGCAACTGGCGTGAAAACCACTAAGATCTCGCTGCATCGCTGCTACCTGCTGCCTGCTCCCTCCTCCGTGATCCCTAAAAGCAAGCACGAGACTGGCAAAAAAAATCCCCTGGCTTGATCAGCCTAGGGGGGTTTCAGGGATTAATTACTATGAACTAATTCAAAGCCAGCCGTTAAAGATTCCTTTCAAAGATGCCTAAAGGGACTAAGTGGTAGGAGGTGCGGGTGACTCAGTAGTTTCGTTACCTTCCGCCTCTTCGATCTCCATTTCCTCATATTTGTCAAAGCACTTGCGCTTAGCAGCGACAGCGATGTCGAGAACAATGGGTACTTCTAATTTGATCGGAACTTGGAACACACAGGGGTTAGAGTATTTGTAAGGCATGGGTTTTACCTCTTGGTGCAATTCATTTCAATCAACACATTTCTAGAATGTCAGATCTAACTCTGGCTTCACAGTACCCTTGAGGGTACCTTTTTTTTGAGCTGATCAGCTCATGGCCTAAGAGACTGTTTATCAGAGTGAATCTAATCACCGCTTAAGTCGCTGACTATTGGTGGGTTACGGCGGACAGCTCTCTTAAAGCGATGCAGTTGGCCAAAGGGGAGGCAGTGAGGCCAAAGGGGGTTCCCCCCATGAGCAACTGCCGTGGTTTCCACGGGGCAAACAGCGGTGCTCCCGCAGGTGACCCACACAGACCCAAAACCACTCGCTATTGCATCAAGACAAGGTGAGCTTTCAAAATACTTGCCGCCTAACCCACCCTAGGCCAGAATTTAAGCAAAGTTAACTTATATCATGTCGGGATAATTACCCTTAATAAAAATCTCCCCCATCTGACCATCTGACCATCTGACCATCTCCCCAGACTTCCCACCCTCCCTCTAATTATGGGTATTCAACCTGACTTGATATTAGTGATGAGGGGTATTAGATAATAAGCCAGACTTATCTGACCATAATTGAAGGATAAAATCCAAAGATCAGACATTATTTAGAGCGACTACAACCCAAGAGTCTTTGTTATTGAAAATGTAAGCATATGCGCTACGCGCACGCTGCTTGAGGTGCCGTCAGTTGTCAGCCGTCAGCAGACTTAACTCAGATTAAACAAATGTTTACCTCTTTTATTCAACAGGTGTTCGCAAAGGGTGCCCATAGCCCATAAGCTGATAGCTGAATGCTGATAGCTGAATGCTTACTTCAAAATTCCAGGAAATGCTAAAATATTCCATTCGTTTCCTGATTCACTATCTCCGATTCTGGGATGTTCCAGGTCCTGATCGTTATCTTTTCAGACCTTAATTAAGCAACGCCCGTATTTTTTATCCAGATCCCAACGGTTTACCAATAAGTTTTTAGGTATAATATCGCTCCAAATAATAGGTTTGTTTATGTCCTTTTTTTTGATATGAATATCTCTCAATTTCAGCCTCAATATAAGAACTAAACGTTTTCATAACAAATGTATTATTGTTATCATCTACCCTACACAATCTACATACTTCATTATCAATTAAGTCATTGACCCATTTAATCATATTAGGTAATATATTAAGTTCTACTAATAGCTTCGCCACAGTTTCTTTTTCACCTTCAAAGGCCTCGATATATAAATCATTGTTATTTCTATTGTGCGAGTAAGATAAAACAAAATGTGAGCCACAATATTCCACTAAGGCTTCTTCTCGATAATCGTTGAGATCAAGAAAATAACCTCTATTTAGAAAAACGCCTATATCTTTTAGTAATTGCCCATTCCCACAATCTATACCCACAAGAGTATTGTATACTTTTTTAACTGGTTGGATCTGATGGGGTCTGAGTCTCACAATATTTCCAGATCTTTCTGTGCAATCTTCTTCGTTTAAGCAAGCTAGATATTCTTCAAGATCTACATCTCGAATAAACTGTTCACCAGGACTATCAAATTTTCCAACCCCGACCTCATTAATGCAGAACAAAGCAAACATCACAAATTCAGCAAATCTATTTTTAATCCCGAAGCTCATGCAACCAGGGAAGATTATAGAATGCTCTTTTTGCATGCCGATGATCCATTCTTTTACCTCATATCTAGAATAAATATTTTCTATTAAACCGAGGACAATATCTTTTAATACTTCAACTGTAGGGGGGACAATTGGTATCATTTTTAATACTAATATATAGTTTTTATATAGCCTAAATATTGATATATAATGCTATAGGTTTTACTCAATGTTTAAGCTCAATAATACCAAATTTTTATACTGATAAATTTAATGCCGATTACTTACAAAGGGCATAATTAAAAATTATAGCAGTTTTCAATTGGGTGCTGAATTTAAGTATGAATTTCTTGGTATTATTTGGCTACTGCCCCAATTATCCCCCAAAATTGGGGGACGAAAGAGAGTTTCGTTCCACCCAAAGTTGGGGGGTTATATCATGTCAGGATAATTACCCTTAATAAAAATCTCCCTATCTCCCCACACCTCCCACCCTCTCCTTAATTATGGGTATTCAACCAGACTTGATATTAGGGGGGCGAAATCATACCCATACTCAGCAACGCTGTTAAAAAAAACCTGGCTTGATCAGCCTAGGGGTATTGCAGAAATTAATAAAAATGAACTAATTCAAAGCCAGCCGTCAAAGATTCCTTTCAAAGATGCCTAAAGAGACTAACTGGTAACTGGTTCGGGGGACTGATCAGTAGCCGCTCCGTTCTCTTCGATCTCCATTTCCTCATATTTATCAAAACACTTACGCTTAGCAGCGACAGCGATGTCGAGAACAATGGGTACTTCTAATTTGATCGGAACTTGGAACACACAGGGGTTATAGTATTTGTAAGGCATGGGTTTTACCTCTTGGTGCAATTCATTTCAATCAACACATTTCTAGAATGTCAGATCTAACTCTGGCTTCACAGTACCCTTGAGGGTACCTTTTTTTTTGGGCGTTGCTTAATAATGGAATGATTTTAATAGTTTTGTGGAACGGGCATCTTGCCGTGGAACGGGCATCTTGGTGGAATGGGCATCTTGGTGGAATGGGCATCTTGGTGGAATGGGCATCTTGCCCGTTTCATTTTCGCGCGGGCAGGATGACCACCCCACTCATATTCATTCCGCCCCTCAGCAATGCCAAAAATCGAGGAGCTCTCGCAGGTTGTTAGAGATGCTTGAATCACGTTTGGTTTGATCACGCAGCTTGGCTGGGGTAACTCCAATGGATCTGCTACACGATTCTCTGAAAGAGCCGCTACGCGAACGCATAATTTCCCTGTCAACAGTAACGCGATCGCATGATTACCATCTCAACTGGAATGCGATCGCATGATTACCATCTCAACTGGAATGCGATCGCATGATTACCATCTCAACTGGAATGCGATCGCATGATTACCATCTCAACTGGAATGCGATCGCATAATTACCATCTCAACTGGAATGCGATCGCATGATTACCATCTCAACTGGAATGCGATCGCATGATTACCATCTCAACTGGAATGCGATCGCATGATTACCATCTCAACTGGAATGCGATCGCATGATTACCATCTCAACTGGAATGCGATCGCATGATTACCATCTCAACTGGAATGCGATCGCATAATTACCATCTCAACTGGAATGCGATCGCATAATTACCATCTCAACTGGAATGCGATCGCATGATTACCATCTCAACTGGAATGCGATCGCATGATTACCATCTCAACTGGAATGGGATCACATCATTACCCTCTCACACTAAAGCAATGCTCTAAGCCGCTACCAGAATAAACGAAGTAGAGAACAAATATTACTCTACCCTAGAGTCGAATGTTAGGTGCAGCTAATCTGACTTCCCTACTCCCTACTCCCTACTCCCTCAAAAACTAACCTAATTGAAAACCGCTCTACTACTACGGCAAATCAATCCTTCTGATCCAAAATGTGTGTAAGAGTATGGATTATTTTGATCTGGCCACAGTTGTTGACCTTTCTCAACTCCAATTTCTTTAACTACCTCTAACTTACCGTCATCGATCGCTTCATTAACTGCCCTATAGACGCTTTCCCATGCTCCATAATCATCAAAAATTATCAATGCATTATTAAATCGCTTTAAACAGTTATCAATATCTTGTTTGATATACTCGTATTTATGACGTGCATCTATTAAAACCACATCAGCAGGAAAGGTTAACTGATTCCAATCAGAAGTATACACATCAAATCTTTGGAATTTGACATGGTAATTAAAAATATTGTTTAATCTTGCTACTCTGAGGTACCTATCGTTAACATCTAAACCTAGATATTTAGTAAAGTGATCGGATAAGTGCTTTGCCGTCAGCCCCTTGTAACATCCCACCTCTAATAAGGAATATTGTTTTTTCGGTAAAAATTGTTTGACATGATCACGGAATTGTTGGCTAACTGTCCAACAATCTGTTCTTTTATCTACAGGTAAGACTAGATCTTGCCATGTATTCTGTATTCCTTTCAAGATTTCAAGCATAGCTGGTAATTATTAACATTATAACTAGCTATTTAGCGATAATTATTAGCTAGTTGATTTACTTTTTTATTTTACTATATTTCAACAAATATTGACCCCAAATTTTGCAAATCCTATTATCTATAGGATACACATAAATCGGGTAATTACTTGGTTTGATCAAATCCTTATTTAGGCTTACTAAATGAATTGTGAAAATTTTTGTTTCCTGTTCCCTACTCCCTGCTCCCTACTCCCTGCTCCCTTTGCTATTGTAGCAATTATCAGATCATCCCCTGGCTTGACAGTACCCTTGAGGGTACCTTTTCTGTTAAAAATGATTAACGTTAAGTTATTTTAACTCGTTAACCGGTGTCTTTATAAAGTGTGCTAAAAGTTAATACATAGCTGAGACCAAGGGCGGTTGGTGGTGTGGTTAACATTAATCCGGTCTCATACATCAGTTCCGCCAAAAGTCAGTAGCTCAGGCAATAATTCGGATCAGGATGCATAGTGGGCACCATGATTTCGGTTTGAGAATGACGTCAGTCAAACCGATTCAAGTTGACCCGTGACCATGAATGAGAACAGATCAGAACAAAGGTGTTCTATATTCAACCATCCCCCGAGTTTTGAAAAGACAGGGATTTAAGCTAATACATGGGTAGCATGACCAATAATTTAACTAGATTCAGTTGTTCGCGACGGGATTTACTGATAGCTGCACTTGGAGGTGCGACAGCAGCCACGGTGGGCTCAGTAATTCCAGGCGGGATGAAAGGAGTTGCTGCACAGCAGGCTAAATCCTCAGTAGGACCAGTGGGCTTTACCAGTTTCATCCATCCCAGTGCAGTCGTGGGTACTAGGAACTTTAAGATGGGAGCCGCTAGCCTGATTGATGCTTTTGTTACCCTCAAGGGTGCCTCTGCCAAAATTGGTAACGCTGTTAACTTGCAAGACAATACCCGATTGCTCAACTTCCGTGGTCGCTCCTTGGGTCGAGGTAACCTAGAATTGGGGGATGGAACCTTCACCGCCCATGGAGTCACCTTCGTCGGAAGGGTTCGGATCGGACAAGCCTGTGGTACGGGCATCAATGCGATCGTTCAAAATGCCGACATTGGTGACGCGAGCTTTACTGGTTTGGCAGCACAGATTCTGGGAGAGAATCCGAGACGACCCATCAAGATTCCGCCAGCAAGTCTAGTGTTGTTTGGAGCACGGATCTATAGCCAACTTGATGTTAAACCCAATATCATTCCGGTACCTGCTCCATTTTCACTATTCTTTGCTGATGTCGATGAAGAAAACTTAGTACTAGCCCGAGGATTCAACTTACTTTATCGTGCCGCTGCACGCACCATCCCATTTTCTGATGTTGCTGGCAATCCTCGCAATCCTGGGGAGGACTTTCCTAATTTAGATCAAGCCTTTGGAAAGCTATCGGTTGCTCCACCAAGTATTTATAGACGTGGGACCGGAGTCATCCCAGCACGTCAAGCGACTCTGGGAGACTTGGGTTTTGAGCGCTTTGAACCTCTAACACCAGTACCAACTCCAAGCACGCCAGCGGACGATGCTGGGGGAGTGGGCTTGAATGCACCGCCCTCAAACAGTCCTGAAGCTGGTGCAAGGTTCGTTGTCCCTGTGGTAAAGTCCCCCGAACTGATCGATAAAGATGCTATTGTCCTGGGAGGGTGCCAGTTGGCATCAGGAGTAGTGGTTGGTAAGGGGAGCTATATTCTCGGTGATGTGGCTCCCACTGTGTCAGTTGGTAAAGGCACCACTATTGGTAAAAACTCAAGCCTTCATCAGCTAACGTTCACCTCTTGCCGAGTAGGAGCTAGATGCGTTATCGGTGATCGGGTAGTTCTCCATGGTCCACTGGAAATCGAGGATGACGTTACCATTGGCAACGGCACTGTGTTGTTTGGACCGACAGTGCGTAAGGGGGTGAAGATTGGTGCTAGGGTGCTGGTGTTTGGACCGGTGGAGGTCACGGAAGATATCCCGGACGATGCCATTGTAGTGGCACCAGGGAATGAGTTCTTGATTGCACCATCGGCACCGTCTCGCAGCGCACGGATTACTCTACCCCATTCAAATTCAATGCTATCCCAGTGGGGGCGTGCCCAAGCGGCTGGATGCGACTGCGGGTGTGGCGTTGGTGCTCTGGTTCAGATCAGTACTTTAGGTTGAAGTCTTTGCCTTGATCTATGTTGTTTTTCGGGCGTTGCTTAATAATGGAATGATTTTAAGAGTGAGGTGGAATAGGCATCTTGCCTGTCCCTTGATCTTTTGGGGCGGGCAGGATGCCCACTCTACTCCTATTCATGAAAAGACTGACGCAACGCCTCAAGGCAGCTTGTTGGTTGCTGAGCAAATTTTTAATTTTTTAGCGCTGGTTTTGCATAACTTTTGAAAAACAAGCTGATAACTAGGATAGCAACTACAGCAACCTGGCAAAAGTTGACGTTTGCAACAGGTCTTTTAATTAGGAGAAGAAATCCGTGATGAAAAAGTTTGGAATTCTGTTTTTTTTGAGCCTTTTTGCCTTTTTATCACAGGTTAACCCAGCTGAAGCACAGAGGAGGAGAAACACTAACGTTACTATCGAGGCAGAGGTGGTAACAGGCTGGAATCGGCTTTTTGGAAAACCAAGATATCGGTGGGACTTCTTGTCTGCTCCCCTGAACTTGGCAGGAGCAACAACAATGGGTATCTACAACCCCAATGGTAAGGAGCCTCTGCCTCTGACTGCTTCGACACGAAAGGATGCTGTTTTGGCATCAATCGTGGATCCTTTCTTGGAAACAATTTTCCCAGTTTTTGACCTTGAAACCACTGACCCTGGGGCTGTCAACGTACCTCTGCGTCAAATCGATACCTGGGTTTCAGGAGATCTCTCCGTACGAACTCCACTGCCATTTCAATTAGATGCTCCGGTAGTTTCTCGCTCTCAGTCTAATCCGGAATCTCCAAATCCGATTACTGTAGCGGATTGGTTTAAGGCTTCTGGACAAATGCAAATTAATTGCGATTCTAGGGGAAACAACAGGGTCAGAGTCCGACTAAACAATCTGATCCCGAATCGGGTGTACACGGTCTGGGCGATGTGGTATACTGCCGATGGCAATATATTCCCGCAACCATTTGGTGGAGTACCAAATGCTTACGTCACCAATAGTCGAGGAAATGCGGTTTTTAGCAGACAATTGAATTTCTGTCCTCCTGAGGCTGCTAAGAAAGGGATTGATGGTAACAGGCTATTATCAATCATCACTCACCTGCACTCGGATCATATTTTATATGGTGCTGTTCCTGTACCACTGGTGGCTGGTCGTCCTCCTGGCACTGTCTTGCACATGCAGCTGGAATGGAATTTTCCAGGAGTTGGGACAAGATTGATTAAAAAACCTTAGACCTAGCAGCATTAGTAAGCTGTTCAGCATTTAGATTGGGATACCTAAATTAATCAAAGGGAACAGGGAATAGGGAACAGGGAATAGGGAATAGGTAATAACCAATTTAAATGGACATCAGCTTATTATCTTGATGCTGTCGAGAATGGGGAGGGGCTGTGTGCAATGGTTTGCGGGAGCACTTCATACACCTCCCGCGCTCTCTCCCCCTCCCCCCACACGCCCCACACTTCCCGCGCCCCCGCCCCACACTTCCCACACTTCCCACACTTCCCACACGCCCTATTCCCCATGCCCTACCCCCAGGGCTGTAGCAGCACCTAAGTGCTTGAGCAAGGTGGCCTGGGGAAGTGGCCCAAGCAGATGACTCCAAGGCAACACTTGCTCTGTTGACCAGTCGGTATAGACGTAGAAGTCTAGTTCAGGTAACTGTCCTCGCAATTGTTTAAAGGCACGGCGGAAACTGCCTAAGGAATCCCCATAATGCCTGGTTAGTTCTAAGAGTTGGGATAAGCGACGATCCCCTCGGGAAATCAGTGCTTGAATTACTGACCAGTTGTAGCTTTCTGGTCGAAAGTCTATGGCTTGCGATCGCAATTTTTTCTGCAATAACTTGAGGCGCTTCTGGGCTTGGGGATTGACACCAAACCACTGAAAGGGTGTATGAGCTTTGGGAACAAAGGTGGAGCATCCGAGGGTTAAGCCTAGACCGGGGGCTGCTCTCTTAATCTGTTCCATCATCCCTACAGTTTCTTCAACATCTGCTATTTCCTCTCCCGGAACTCCTACCATCCCATAGATTTTGAGACGTTTTAATCCCCCTGCTTTAGCATTCACTGCTGCCTGGATAATTTCGTCATTGCTGAGCTTCTTATTAATAATCTCGCGCAACCGTTGTGAGCCACTTTCCACTGCAATCGTAATCGAACGGGTGTTACGTTTAGTTAGGGTTTGGGCAAGCTTTTCCGTTACTGTATTGGTTCGCACTGAGGCAATACTCAAGCGCACATGGTCGTATTGTGGCTGATTTAGGTAATCTAACAACACATCAAACTCGGGATGCTGGGTGACTGATGCTCCCAGTAAGCCAATCCGGTCTGTTACCTTTAATCCCCGTTCTATAGCTGGAATCAAAGAATCGATCGCGCTAGGAGTACGAAATGGTAAAGTGAGGTAACTGGCCAGACAGAAGCGACACATCTCTGGACAACTGCGCACCACTTCTACCATGTAGATGTTTTCCCAAGCCGCTTTTTCGGTGACCACTGTGGAAGCAGACAGGGTATTGCCCCGATAGGTCTGTTTAGATACCGTGGTAGGAATCTGATCAGACACTGGTTGAATGGATGCGATCGCACTCGTTAGGTCATGGTAGGTTACCTGATATAGACTGGGTATATAGACTCCAGGGACTTGGGCCAGATGCTGCAGTTGAGTATTACGTTCAGCAGTGCGAACCTCTTGATAAGCATCGATAAAATTATCTAGCAGGATTTCCCCATCTCCGAGCAAAATCACATCAAAGAAGTCAGCAAAGGGTTCTGGATTAGCCGTTAACACGGGACCGCCACCAAACACTAGGGGATGGCTAGAGTCCCGTTGTGCTGAGTATAGGGGTATCTCCAAAAATTCCAATCCCGCTAAGATATTGACATAATCCAATTCCCATGATATAGAATAACCAAGTAATTCTGGCTGTCTCGGTAATGGCTCATGGTAATCCGTGAACAAGCGGCTGACCATTAGGTCAGGGCGCAAGGCTAGAGATGCCCACACTATCTGATAGCCGAGACTAGTAATACCGATGTTGTATTGATTAGGAAAGGCAAAAATAGTAGGAATAGCATGGTCGTCAGGAGTGGCTGGTGTAAACAGAAGACGCTCGGAGGAAAATACCACAGGGTTTAAAGAGGACGAATAATGTTGAAGAATAGCAAAAAATAAGGTTTAGTTTAATATTTTCATTATGCTTGGTTCATGAGTAAGCATATGGGCTACAGATGGTGCTACTTGAGGTGCCGTCAGCTGTCAGCAGTCAGCTTAATGCTTAAGGGAACGGAGTTGCCGAACTAGCCCGTTTCCTTCAAATTGCTATGGGTTCAGCCAGTGAACTTGAAGATCAGCTGTTACGGGCAGAAGATCTTAACTTAACTATTAGCCAAAGACTATGAATCCCATCCCAGCAGAGGTAACTCAGATTAAACTTTTGCTTACCTGTTTTATTCAAAAGCTGATAGCTGATAGCTGATAGCTGAATGCTTACCTAGTACGTAGAAATCCGGATTTTCCCCAAGCAGAAGGAAAAAAGTGACAGATCCACTAAATTAAGATTTCAAGCCCTAAAATAGACAACAAGTTATAAGACAAAAAGTTATGGCTGCTTTTGTATTGCTAAGGAGTTGATGTGTCAATATTTTCCCCGAAGCCCCAAGATCGACATAGTCACAACCCTCCGAATCCCTCAAAGAAACTGACGGAGAAATCGGATAAGAATGGGAGTGTTGCGTCTAATGATGGCAA
Source organism: Moorena sp. SIO3A2 (assembly GCF_010672265.1). Lineage (NCBI taxonomy): Bacteria > Bacillati > Cyanobacteriota > Cyanophyceae > Coleofasciculales > Coleofasciculaceae > Moorena > Moorena sp. SIO3A2. Next base: position 54,352 of record NZ_JAAHHC010000010.1, on the reverse strand, counting down.
GCACCCCTCATCAAAGCCAAGACGGCGGAAGCGGTCGAGGGTAGTTGCCCAAACTCTAAACGGAATCAAGCGTGTATCTACTACGGTTATCAAACCGCTAATCGGACCAAAAGCAATCTATCGTCGCTCCTGGTTTTGGATCGGACTAGGGGTGGGTGGCAGTGCGATCGCATTGGGTTGGGGTTGGCAAAAGCTAGAAAGCTCTCTGCCAGATTCTACTAAGGATGTCTTGACCTATGTTCGAGATGGCACCATCACGATTAAAGCTGCCGACAGCACTATTATCCAGCAAATTGGGCCAGCTAGCCATGAGACCCTCAAGATTTGGGAAATACCCGAAACCCTGATGGAAGCCTTCATTGCTATTGAAGACCAACGCTTTAAAGAGCATAAAGGGGTAGATTCCCAGGGTATTCTCCGTGCTACTGTGGCTAACCTCAAAGCTGGGGGAGTAGTAGAAGGTGGTAGCACGATTACCCAGCAACTCGCTAGAATTGTCTACTTTGATCACGAACGCAGCATCGTACGCAAACTCAAAGAAATGCGCATGGCGCAGAAAATTGAGCAGGATTTGAGCAAAGATCAAATCCTGGAGCGCTATTTAAACTTAGTCTATTTGGGTTCCGGTGCTTACGGGATTGCTGATGCGGCTTGGGTCTATTTTAGTAAACCCGTAAAAGACCTGACCTTGGGAGAAATGGCAACACTGGCGGGATTACCCCCAGCTCCTAGTGTTTACTCGCCATTGTTGGAGGGCAAAATCAATAGCTCTAGGCAAAAAGCAGCCAAAGAACGTCGTGATGTAGTATTGCAGCGGATGTTGGAAAATGGGTACATCTCCCAGGCTGAAGCCGACAAAGCCATGGCCGAGCCCCTGAGTATTAAGGCAAGCCAACCGAAGCGACTGGAGCGTAAAGCCTTTTATTTCACGGAATATATTCAACAAGAATTGCCCAAATACGTTTCCAAAGAAGTACTGGGTAAGAAAGGGCTGACCATTGAAACTACAATTAATTTAGAGTGGCAAGATGCCGCTGAAACTGCTGTCCAAAAGACCATGAAAACCTATGGTCGGTACCAGCGGTTTGGACAAGCTGCACTAGTTGCCGTGGATCCCCGCAATGGTCAGATCAAAGCCATGGTCGGGGGTAAGGATTTTAATGACCTAGATAGCAATAATTACCTCAATCGGGTCACCCAAGCTCAGCGTCAGCCTGGTTCTACATTCAAAACATTCGTGTATGCCGCAGCACTAGCAACAGGGATGTCTCCCTATAAAGGCTACATGGATGCGGGATATATAGTAGATGGTTACGAACCTAAAAACTACAGTGAGAGATTCCGGGGTTCGATCTCAGTGCGGGATGCCCTGATTTCTTCGGTGAATGTGGTAGCCGTCAAAACCCTAGTGGATGTGGGCTGGGAGCCGATTATCAAGCTGGCTCAAAAAATGGGGATTAAATCCAAACTCCATCCCACCTACTCCCTCGCCCTAGGAGCATCTGAGGTAAACCTGTTAGAACTCACCAGTTCCTATGGCACCTTAGCCGCCCAAGGCATTCACCACGATGCTCATGGAATTCGCCGCATTATTGACCAGCACGGTAACGTGATTTACGACCACAAACTCGAGGGTGAGCGAGCTATTGATGCAGAAACAGCAGCCATTGTGACCTGGATGCTCAGGGGTGTGGTTACCGGGGGTACCGGGACAGCGGCTCAAATTGGACGACCAGCAGTTGGCAAAACCGGCACTACGGATGATGCCCGTGACCTCTGGTTTGTGGGCTATATTCCCCAATTAGTAGCTGGGGTTTGGTTAGGTAATGATGATAACAAGCCTACCAGAGGGTCTAGTGCAACTGCTGCTGCCACCTGGCGTCGGTTCATGTTGGAGGTAATCGAAGACTTAGACCGTGAGTCCTTTACTGAGCGCCCCAGGAAGTTATCAGGTCGGGAAGCTACCATTGAAGCTCAGCCGATTAAACCCAAACGAGTTATTAACAAAAAATTTGTTCCCACTACCGTTACCGCTTCCACAACTCGGTCAAGGAGAAGAACTAGTTCAAGACGAGGTAGTTCAACTAGAAGAGCCAGTTCTACACGGCGGCGTAGTAGTCGGGTCAGGGTGTCTAGGAAGAACTCTCAACCCAAACGGTATTACCGTCGCAAAGCTACAACTAAACGGTCTTATCCCCGTAAAAGTACCACCAGACGCTATACGCCTAGAAACACTGCCCCGAGACGGTCAGCACCAGCCAAGCGCAGGTATGCACCAGCACGAGCAAGGCGCAGACCAGCACCAGCACGAGCAAGGCGCAGACCAGCACCAGCACCCAGAGTTGCTCCTAAACCGGTGGCTCGTCCTAAGCCTCAACGCAGGCCAGCAGGAGGTCCGTTAGCTCCCCCAGCAGCTAGAAAGTAGGTATCGAGTAAGCATTCAGCTATCAGCGGTCAGCGGTCAGCGGTCAGCGGTCAGCCATCAGCGGTCAGCGGTCAGCCATCAGCGGTCAGCGGTCAGCGGTCAGCCATCAGCCGTGGGCTTTTGGCCCACGCTGCGCGAACAGCTTTGTGGCACAGGCTTCGACCCTGTGACCTAAGCCATAAGCTGAAAGCTGATAGCTCAATACTGAAAGCTGAAAGCTGAAAGCTGATAGCTGAAAGCTGAAAGCTGAAAGCTGAAAGCTGAAAGCTGATGGCTGAAAGCTGATAGCTGATAGCTTACGGTATCGAAGCCATCAGGCTGGATGGTACCATAACGGAAATACCAGAAAATCTAAACCGGCTATGTATGTATTGATGGAAGCAGGCAGTTTTCCCTTGTGGTTTACCCTAGTGTATGTTGTGGGTTTTGTGGCAGCAGTTGTGATTGGCTCCATTGCCTGGTACAACTCTAAACGTCCTGCTGGTTGGGAAGGGTCAGAAACTCCTAATTGGGTACCAAAGATCGATTCAGAGGATAATTCTAAGGGAGAAGAATCGTAACAGACGTTAGTTTGGTTGGGAAAACCAGAAGATTTGACTGAAAAAGAGCCCTGACTTCAACACGGTAAGTTAGGGTTCTTTTTCAGCACTACTAGGGTAATCAGGCCACTGGTCAGAATTTGTTGGTATCTTAGAGATGTCTTACTAAATTCCGATCATGACCGGAGCTGCTGAAACTAAGAAGAAAGGCAAGTCACTCCCGCCAACACTAATCATCAGGTTGGGAAAATTTGTCTGGACAACTCTCTGGCAAATGATGATGTCTAAGCTGGCTCCACGGAATAATTCTGGAGAGTACATTCGCCCTGCCAGCCAGTTTAGGAATTTTATCGGGACAGAAGCAGAGAATCCTTACCAACCGGAAGCAGGACGCTACTGTCTTTTTGTAGGACTCGGTTGTCCTTGGGCGCACCGCACTCTAGTGGTAAGGGCACTCAAAGGACTCCAAGAGGCAATACCGGTATTCATTGCCTCTCCTTCTTCCAATCAGGGGATTTGGGTATTTAATCAGCAGCAAGAAGGCTGCGACACCCTTCCTGAGCTTTACGAGCTGGCAAAAACAGGCTACAACGGTCGTTGCACAGTTCCAGTGCTGTGGGATAAACAGAGCAAAACCATTGTCAACAATGAGAGTGCAGAAATTATCGTAATCCTGAACTCACAGTTCAATGAGTTTGCGACTAATCCTACCCTAGACCTTTATCCAGAGGAACTGAAGGAAACCATTGATGGGTGGAATGAGACTATCTACCACGCTGTGAATAATGGAGTCTATCGCTGCGGTTTTGCCCAGACCCAAGAGGCTTATGAGAAAGCTTGCGATCAGCTATTCACAACCTTGGATAAGATTGATCGAGCCTTGGAGACCAGTAGATACCTGTGTGGGGATAGGGTAACCCTGGCAGATGTGCGTCTATTTACTACTCTGTTCCGTTTTGATGTGGTTTATTATGGATTGTTCAAGTGCAACCGTTTCAGAATTCAGGACTACGATAACTTAGGCCCCTACCTCCGTGACTTGTATCAGCTTCCCGGAGTTGCTGATACTTGTAGCTTAGAGGATGTCAAGCGGGATTACTACGGCAATCTGTTCCCCCTCAATCCAGGTGGAATTATTCCCAGTGGTCCTGATTTGGCTAGTCTCCTTAAACCTCATGGTCGGGAATAGGGAGTAGGGAGTAGGGAGTAGGGAACAGGGAATCGGGAGTAGGGAATCGGGAATCAGGAATAGTGCGATGCTCCAAAAGAGCCGCTACGCGAACGCATCCAATTTAATCCACACGATAGGGTACCTAAATGAATTGTGATAATTTTTGTTACCTACTCCCTACTCCCGGGTGCATCTCAATGCATGAAATTAGGCAAAAATTCTAATAAAATTCCCACACTCCCCACACTTTCCACACTTCCCTTCTTTTTTACAAATATGAGATGCACCCCGACTCCCGACTCCCGATTCCCGATTCCCGATTCCCGATTCCCGACTCCCGATTCCCGATTCCCTATTCCCTTTTAATACTTAAAAGGATATAATTTTTTTACAGATTGCCGAGATAGAACAACAATCGTTAAAATTCCAATAATTGTGCCAAATGGTCTGAACCAGCAGAGTAGACAAGCTATCATAAACGAAAACCAGTAATTCTGGCTTTTTCTGAGCATATATCCTGAGAGAATGATAGCAAAAGCAAATATTTCTCCAAGGATGAAAAGTATGGCACCAGAAATGACTAGCAAATAGCCAGGCAAGTCCGATGATACATTTCGTGATAACTTAAACCACTCTGATAACTCTCCTGATAAGTCTGCAGGAATTGAGTCAGTTGCGCCAATCATGAACAGACCAAAAGGGATATACAACATTAGTATAAACAGGGAGTAAAATCCAAAAAATCCCCCAAACATGTAGTGAGTCAATGATAATAGTGTTAACTGTTTTTTAGGATTTCTCATAACTATAAATTAGTCGAATTCCCAAACTTCCCAAACTGTCCCAACTTAGCACACCTCCCACACTTCCCTCCAATACTCTCTAGGTGAGCAAAAGCCTGAGTGTGAATGGCGGCAGCTCGATTCAATGCCACAAATTTTCCTAGTTTAACTCCCTGCGTCATCACCGAAAACTCAAAAAACTGTTTTACCTTCACCATCTTTCCTAGCTCGACGCTCCGGCTCAGGAGATTTTTCTAGTGCGATGCTCCAAAAGAGCCGCTACGCGAACGCATTTTGTCCGGTGGGCATTTGTGCTTTGCAACCCCCAACCCTGGCCGAATTCACCTGAGTGCGATCGCACTACAGAATGCGATGCTCCAAAAGAGCCGCTACGCGAACGCATTTTGTCCGGTGGGAAAAGCTGGTTTCCAACCCCAAATTCTGCCCAAATTCACCGGAGTTGGGCATTGGTGGGCATTGCCCATTTAATTGATCCCTGAACAATTTTGATCTTTCTGAGCAATGCCCACCCTAGGATTGTTGTCAACGTTCCTCCTGAATCACCCTTTCCAATTGCTCAACCAGTGGCACTAAATCATTCGTCACCGTTTCCCAAACAATATCTAAATCGATAGAGAAATAAGCATGGGTCAAACGATTTCGCATCCCAATCATCACTGCCCAAGGAATATCAGCATGTCTCCCCCTACATTCAGCTGAAATTCTACCCGCTGCTTCCCCAATAATTTCTAAATCTTTGACAACTGCCAACACCAACATCCTATCCTTAGCTAAATCCTCTCTCATCTTTCCAGACATAAAACCGAGAGCTTCTCTTGCTGCATCCTGCATATGGTGCAAGCGAGTTAAATCGTCAATTGCTGTCATACTGCACCATCGCCTCAGCCATCACTCTGTCTCGAAAATAAATACTTAATTCCTTAGGAGTTCTTAAATCAATCTTTCTCCCTTCTACTAGTTCTGAAAGTTCTATTTCCATACTGGCTAACGTAAATAAACCAGGGGTTTTGCCTGGTTCAAATTCTACTAAAAAATCCAGATCACTCTCCGGTGTAAAATCATCCCTCAACACTGAACCAAATAAAGACAATTTGCGAATATGATGACGCTGGCAAAATTGCTCTATTTCTTCCTTGGGAATCTTAATTGGTAACACCGGGCTTTCACTCATTTCTCTTCTGGATTTTTATCAGGTACAAGATATTATTATAAAGCAGTTGCTAGGAGCAGGTTTATCTATATCCTAGCAGCTTGTAGGGTGGGCATTGCCGGTTTGCAATTCCCAACCCTGCCCAAATTCACCTGAGCAATGCCCACCAACCAGGGTACCCATACTGGCCAAATTCACCTGAGCAATGCCCACCAACCAGGGTACCTATACCCGGTTTCCAACCCCCAACCCTGGCCAAATTCACCGAAGCTTTGCCCACCCAAAGATTTAAGGGTATTGGTGGGCATTGCCCATTTAATTGCTCGGCGTTCAATAATGATCTTTATCAGCAATGCCCACCCTACAATTCTATGATTCTAAGAGTACCGGAAGTTTTTTGTAGGGTGGGCATTGCCGCTTTCCAGCCCCCAACCCTGCCCAAATTCACCTGAGCAATGCCCACCAACCAAGTACTGGTTTGTACAGTCGCAGTTGAGTTTGATAGATATGATCAACATTTTCATCCAGTAGATACTTAATGGTCATTTCCCTTCTTGATCGCTTCTCGTTCAGCCTTGAGTTGCATGAGCTTGACCACAACTGGGGAAGGATTTTGCTGCTGTTGTTCTAGCATTTTACGACCATGGTCTAACCAATTAGTGAGGTAAGTACTCACAGTTTCTTGGTTATGCAGGTAATAGAGAATCGTAGCATAAATTTGCTCTAGTTCCAGGGTTGGATAACTTTGGGAAATTTCTTCAGGAGTACGTTGACGATGGATGAAATCATAGAGGATGGTTTCAATTCCTACTCTTGTGCCTCTGACTCGGATATCATTAGGAGCAAGAAAAACAAAATAATCTTCCAGTTGCATGATCGCTCTGAGAACTCTGTTGTTATCTTGATCCTACACAAGAAGCAAGATTACACATTTGGTAGGGTGGGCATTGCTGGTTTCCAACCCCAAATTCTGCCGGAATTCACCTGAGCAATGCCCACCAATGGTTGATAGCGATCGCATTTTGTCGGGTGGGAAAAGATTATTGGGTATTGGTGGGCATTCCCCATTTCATTGATCGGGGTTCAATTTTGATCTTTATCAGCAATGCCCACCCTACAATTATCTCAATTCTCAATTCTTCATTCTACATTATTTTTGGTATTGGTGGGCATTGCCCATTTCATGGTTCGGGGTTCAATTTTGATCTTTCTAAGCAATGCCCACCCTACAATTATCTCAATTCTCAATTCTTCATTCTACATTATTTTTGGTATTGGTGGGCATTGCCCATTTCATTGATCGGGGTTCAATTTTGATCTTTCTAAGCAATGCCCACCCTACAATTATCTCAATTCTCAATTCTTCATTCTACATTATTTTTGGTATTGGTGGGCATTGCCCATTTCATGGTTCGGCCTTCAATTTTGATCTTTCTAAGCAATGCCCACCCTACGATTATCGCGACTCAATTCTTAATTCTCAATTCTTCATTCTACATTATTTTTGGTATTGGTGGGCATTGCCCATTTCATGGTTCGGCGTTCAATTTTGATCTTTATCAGCAATGCCCACCCTACAATTCTAAATTCTAAATTCTAAATTCTAAATTCTAAATTCTAAATTCCTAATTTTTCTGAGGTGATAGACTTAGGGTAGAACAGTGAACCTGGATTTTAGGACGTAGTTCAATCGTCATTACAGTCTTTATTGCTTGATTATCGGGGGCGACTATAAAGGAAAATTTTCCTTGGTGATCGTCTATAATTTCGATAGATTATATTAATTCAAAGCTTAGGATTGCTTTGGACTCTCCGGCAAGCTTTAGCTCTATTTGGATAGATTCAGCAATGGTATTAACCCCAAACTTGAGACTGGTATCTGAGGTATCTGTTACTTCGTAGCACCAATAACCATCCTGAGCTCGAACAGTTTGAGGTTCAGTGCAGAATAACTCTATCAAGGCAAGTGAATCCCAGTCACTCTGTAGTTTGATTGTTTCCACAAGAGCCTACCCGAACCTGGTTGAACACTTGATCAGGATTAATATCTAAAGCCTGTATTTGATACTTCTGACGAAATTCGGCCAAAGTTGCCCCAAATCCTAAATTCTCTGATAAATTCTCTGATCTCAAGCGTTGATACTCCCTGAGGGACAACACAATCGCTACAGGTTTACCCCGGCGCGTAATCTGTACCGGCTTACCCTGTTCGGCATCATGGACAATTTCAGCAAAGCGTACGCGAGCTTCCGCTAAGTCGTATCCTTCAGACATTTTTCGGGTTTTTAGCTATAGGGCTATAGTTGATGGCTATAGTCTAGCTAAAACCCTAGTGCGATGATCCTTTGGAGCCGCTACGCGATCGCATTTTGTAGCTTTTGTCGGGTGGGCATTGCCGGCTTCCAACCCCCAATCCTTCCAAAGTATCCCTATACTAGAGTAGGTGTAGCTAAATAAATTAGCTTGGAAGGCAATCCCGGACGCAAAGCATAAAGCAGTGAGGTAAGCTGATGGTTTGGAGAATTGAAGAGGCACAGCAAAAGTTATCTGAACTGATCACTGCTACAGCTACTGAGCCTCAGTTGATTTACGACCACAATCAACTGGTGGCGGTGGTGGTAGAGGCTCAGACTTTTCAAGAGTTCTTGGCTTGGCGTCAACAGTGTCAAAAGCCCTCAATAGCCGAGGCTTTCGCTCAATTGCACCAGCTTTGTGTAGAAGAAAACTACACTCTTGAAACGTAAGTATTCAGCCGTCAGCTATCAGCTATCAGGCACTTTAACTGCATGGGGTCGGATTAGTGCGATGCTCCAAAAATGGGCATTGGTGGGCATTGCCCATTTAATTGATCGCCGTTAAATCATGATTGAACGGCGCAATGCCCACCCAAAAATTCGATTGCCGATTGCCGATTGCCGATTGCCGATTGCCGATTCCCGATTCCCGATTGCCGATTCCCGATTCCCGATTCCCGATTCCCGATTCCCGATTGCCGATTCCCGATTGCCGATTGCCGATTGCCGATTCCCGATTCCCGATTATACTTGACCCCTGCTTGGGGATTGGTGGGCATTGCTCATTTAATTGATCCCTGAACAATTTTGTTCTTTCAACAGCAATGCCCACCCTACGATTCTCCCGACTAAATTCGCGCATTCGCGCATTCTTTAGAGCTTATCTACCCGACATTGGGTTAACCCTTGAGCTTTTTTAGCAAATTTCTGATCAAAGGTGTAAAACTCTGAACAATGCTGACTCAGGGCTAAATGAAAGGCATCAGCAAAATCTAAACCATTTTCATGCCATTGAATAACTTGAGCCATCAAGCTAGGGTTGCTAAGATGAACATTGGTTGACACTCCCCGCCCTGGAAGGACGGGGATTCTTGCTTCAACGAGGTGACTTGTTTAACCAGGCCGGAGCCAGGAAAAATAGAGGTCTCCTCTCCACAAGCGTATTTGGTCTATGACCTAGGTTTCGGTGTGCCCCACCGTACCTAAAATAGTTAACAACAAATTTAGATGAACATTTTTTTTGATCTTAGACTTTCATAGACGTTCAAATCGTTAGATTTGATTATGCAACATGATTATCTCTTAACATGTTTTTTGCATTGTCTACTTATTCAAGATCATGTTTATCTAGAACATTAATTGTTTTTTTGTTATGTTTTTATATTAACACGGTGCCGGAAAACTGTCAATACATAGATGCTCCTTTGGAGCCGCCAAAGGCGAACAAAAAAAAAGCCGTCCTGTAAGGACGGGGCTTTAGACCCAAAATTTTTGGTAAACCAAAAAGATTTCTCAACCCTTGACAGATAGCGGCGGGTTTGAACTTATAAGCAAAACGCAAAACCCATTCCGTTTCTAGAATTACCGTATCTGCAATAAAAACCTCTTGCTTCCTGAAAATCTCTACACTCTTGTTGAACTGTAACTGATCATCCTGAGTCAATAGCCGAACAACCACATTCGTATCAACAGCGATCATGCCATAACTCCTCTATCCCTTGCCGAATCGCCTCATCCATATCCTCAAGACTTTTAGGAGTGCCGTCATACTTTAAACAACCAGCCACTTGATTTAATAGTGTTTCTGGAAAAGGGTTTTTCGGTTTTAAAAGAATCCCATCTCCCGTATCAATTGCGATTAACTCAAGACCTGTTTCCCAGTCATGAGCATCTCGCAGAGACTTAGGAATAATAACTTGACCTTGACTCAACAATTTTGTCGTTTCCATAACCTAAGCATTCAGGGGTCAGCTGTCAGCCGTGAGCCTTGGACCCACGCTACACCGAACAGCTTAACATAAACCTCGTTCCCGTAGCGTGGCCATTTCCGTAGTGCGTACGCATTTTGTAGCATTCTGTAGGGTGGGCATTGCTGGTTTCCCACCCCAAATGCTGCCGGAATTAACCTGAGCAATGCCCACCAACCAGAGCACCCATGGATTTTTGGTATTGGTGGCCATTGCCTATTTAATTGTTCGCCGTTCAATCATGATCATTTTGTAGGGTGGGCATTGCCTGTTTCCCACCCCAAATGCTGCCGGAATTCACCTGGGCAATGCCCACCAACCAGAGCACCCATGGATTTTTGGTATTGGTGGCCATTGCCTATTTAATTGTTCGCCGTTAAATCATGATCATTTTGTAGGGTGGGAAAAGCCTGTTTCCAACCCCCTATGCTGCCGGAATTCATCTGGGCAATGCCCACCAACCAGAGTACCCATGGATTTTTGGATATTGGTGGCCATTGCCTATTTAATTGTTCGGGGTTCAATCATGATTGTAATTAACAATGCCCACCCTACGATTCGATTCCCGATTCCCGATTATGATTGGATATTGGTGGCCATTGCCTATTTAATTGTTCGGGGTTCAATCATGATTGTAATTAACAATGCACACCCTACGATTCTCAATTCTTCATTCTACATTCTTTTGGGTATTGGTGGGCATTGCCCATTTAATTGTTCGGCGTTCAATCATGATCTTTATCAGCAATGCCCACCCTACGATTCGATTCCCGATTCCCGATTCCCGATTATGATTGGGTATTGGTGGGCATTGCCCATTTAATTGTTCGGGGTTCAATCATGATCTTTATCAGCAATGCCCACCCTACGATTCGATTCCCGATTCCCGATTCCCGATTCTAATTGGGTATTGGTGGGCATTGCCCATTTAATGCCTCAGCGTTCAATCATGATCTTTATCAGCAATGCCCACCCTACAATATATCTCCCGATTCCCGACTCCCTCGGTGCGCTTTCCGTAGGCGAATTAAATTCGCCACGGGTCGCACCGCTCCCGATTCCCGATTCCCTACTCCCTACTCTACTTGAGCACCAACTACCTCCGATGGCTGAGTGTTGTTTTCGGCTGTATCAGTTGGTTCCCCTAAGGTTTCTTCCAGTACCTGAATTGCGCCACTAATGCGGAGTAAGGTTTCTCGGAGGTTAGCTTGTTTCGCTTCTAGTTCCGCTAGCATTTTTTGACCAGCTTCATATTCGGATTTTAGGGATTGTAAGCGTTGTTCGAGTTTTTCTTTCATGGTTTAGTTTAATCAGTAAGTAAAAGGTATTTCTAGGTAAAAATCGTGGTCAATAAACTATGGATATTGGGTTGGTTGGGCATTGGTGGGCATTGCCCATTTCATTGATCGGTGTTCAATAATGATCTTTATCAGCAATGCCCACCCTACGATTGTTGTTGTTTGGTTGGGCTTTCAATCCCATCATTTTACCCTACCTCCCAATCTTGCTCAACTTAGTCATCTGACACTAGTTGATTTAGTTGAAGTTCCAATTGATTGATCCGTTGTTCATAGTTGCTGCTCTTGTGAGCCATATCTTTGATAACTTCAACTAAGTACATACTGATTTTTCGGTAATTAATTGCTTCAGGTAACCCCTGTTGGTCGTAGTAAACAAGTTTGTTAAGACCAATCTCGTGAAGCTCTTCAGCAATGTATCCAATTTCCCAACGATTGGGATGGTTAGGTCGTGTATAAGTCTTGGGTTCTACTGTCAAAATTTTAGAAAAATCGTCTTCCAGAGAAATGATATTTTCCTTCGATCTAGCGGAAGAATTGTCGTAACATATTTGTTTAGTACTGTCATCCCACTGCACATTGCGATCATCACGATAAGGTAAAGACCCAACATATAAACTGTTTGTAATTGAGACACTGCCGTGGACTTTTAAATAATCCCAGAGCTTAACTTGCCTTCCCACTGATGTACCACTCCTTCCCAGAATCATCAGAGCATCGTGGTTGGCGGCATTCTCAATAGCAGCATAACCATCAGCATTTCCTATTCCAGTGTGGTTATGATTAGTTTTTGTAAAGTAAATATCTGAATTACCTGCACGAATCTCACCATCTACCAACAGATTAGGTGTGCCAATCAAATGAAAGCTCTCATCATCTGTAAATCTTGCCCAAACTTTATTACTTTCCTCCGGTTCCCTGATTTCTAGATTCTCACCATTTCTGGCTATTTCCCAATCATTTGTTGAAGGTCTGAAGGCATCCTTTGCCCTAACAATTCCATCTACAATTAGTTCTCCATTACCTTTTGGTATAAGGTTAATATCCTGATCAGTATTACTTCCAATCGCTTCGATCCGATTGTAGCCAATTCCAATCCCTTGGGTGAGATTTTGGGCGTAGAATGCCCCGATATCAGCATCTGCGTTGTTATGGCTGGCTCTAACTCTCAATTCACCGCTTTCCACATGAAGCTTCTTGCTCGGTCCAGTTATCCCGATACCAAGGCTACCTGCAAAGGAAGAGTTGCCTGTACCTTTGACAGTCAAACCACCATTGGCTGCTGTGGTTAACACCATTCTCTCATTAGTGCCATTAGTATCTCTCCAGGAGTGGTTGCCATTGGCAGCATAAAATAAAGTCTGACTATTGATACCCAGTCCGTATCCATCCCAAAGTTGCAATTTTAGGTTGTTGGTAGTGTCACTATTTGTAAAGACAATTTGTTGAGCACCATCGAGTTGAATCTCGCCTGCGCTAACCGTCAACTTCCCTTGTACTTTTAATTTCGATGAACCTGGATCTGTTGTGCCGATACCAAGGCTACCTGCGAAGTAGTTATCTCTAGTACCTCCAAACCATGCAGAATTGTCTGCACTGCCAGTCCATCCATCATGCTCTACAAATAAACGAACTGCTTCCCCTTCGCTTCTGACTTGGAAGATAGGCTCACCAGCATTGGGATTGGATTGGACTCGATAGACTAAGCCGGTTGCCCCTTGAGTACCGTCACCGCGATGATTATTGCTATTGGGAGCTTCCATCAGCAGAGTACGCTCACCAGAGGTGTTGCTGCTAGCACTAAAGCTGCCAGTGACAGTTAAATTCCCTTGTACTTTTAATTTTGATGAACCTGGATCTGTTGTGCCGATACCAACCTTGCCTGCGAAGTAGTTATCTTCAGTACCTCCAAACCATGCAGAATTGTCTGCACTGCCAGTCCATCCATCATGCTCTACAAAGAAACGAACTGATTCCCCTTCGCTTCTCACTTGGAAGATCGGGTCACCGTTATTGGGATTGGATTGGACTCGATAGACTAAGCCGGTTGCCCCTTGAGTACCGTCACCGCGATGATTGTTGCTGTTGGGAGCTTCCATCAGCAGAGGTCGCTCACCAGAGGTGTTGCTGCTGAAGCTTAAACTTCCATTTACTGTGGTATCACCAGTGACACTCAAATCCCCATCAATAACAACCAAACTACTGGCACTATTACCACCAGAACGCAGGGTCGGTCCAGTGATTGCACCACTATCCAAATTACCACTAGGCAAACGCACTCCAGAATACTCGCGTACACTGAGATCAGGAGTCACATTACCGCTGCCATCAATTGCCAGCTTTGTCAGAACAATCGAGTCCTCAGGCACATTTCCCAGGGTAGCAACTTGGATATTGGGCTTTTCGTGCCAGCGCCTGGCACCACTGCTACCCAAACCTCCATCAGTTGTCTGATCCGATTGTTCTTCTTGATAGGAAATAACTAAGTAAACTTCCTGATTTTTGTGGGCACTGAGATCAATTGGCGGAGAGTTTGTACTCAGAATAATCTGTCGGCCTTGACTGTCAAGAGCCGTACCAGGTTTGACAATCACCTGATTAGTAGCAGTCTCAAGAGTCAAACCATCACAAATGCCCGAAACCCGGAGGAATTGGTCTAGGCGGCGCTGTCGGTCAATATGATATTTTTGTTCATCAATAAAATCCTGGTCTTTTAAAAACTCACCGTCGAAGTAGCGTACTCGCTTGTCAATGTAAGGATACTGAGTATAATCTGCCATTTTAATTCTCCCTTAGTTACGATATCGTTGTGGTGCCCAATAGTGTAGTCTCCCCAACGATGATGCCTGGTTTACTTTCAGTGGGCTGATTAATAATTTGCATACCGGGTATTAACACCCGCAAAGCATAAAAGGTGTGAGCTGGTTTCTCCTGATTCACAATTGCCTTAGCAATCTCTTCCTGACGTTGCAGCAGTTTAGGGTCTCGCTCGTTCAAGGTGATTGTCACCTGGAAGTAATGAGCAGGTTGTTCAAATTCGTAGATTTTGACCTCTTCTTGAGTGTAAAGTTCTAGCATTTGCTTCACTCCCGCCTTAGTCCCTCGTTGGCGATAGAGAGGCACAATATTGCTGATAAATCGGCGTTTAGTCTCCTCACTCCAATCATCTCGCAAACTTAAAGCCACCCAACTGGCCAGCCAAGGTATAAACTCAGTTGGTGCTATCTCTGACTCTACTGGTAAATCAGGATGATTATAGGGATTGAAGTAAGTAGGGATACGGTCAATGTACTCTTCTAGAGCCAACTGCTCAGGATTCGGATCATCAGTATCCCTGGGTAAAAAGCCACTCATTACCCGCTCCAACGCTAGCAGGAACCGACCAACAAAAGGGTCTTCCTGAAAGTTAGCTGGTAGATAGTTTAGATAGCTACTTGGGTTGTTGGACATAAGCGCGTTTGTATCTAGGTTTTAAACACACGAATTGTTGAAAAAGGGAATAGGGAATAGGGAATAGGGAATAGTGGGGAGATGGGGAGATGGGGAGATGGGGAGATGGGGAGATCACTTGCCTGTTCCCGATTCCCTATTCCATCCTGGGAGTTCCTTGAGGGCATCGGTGGGCATTGCCCATTTAATTGATCCGGGAACTGATCAAAGAGCTTCCGAGAGCAATGCCCACCCTACTACGATTCCACTCACTGTTCCCTACTCCCTACTCCCGATTCCCGATTCCCGATTCCCGATTCCCGATTCCCTGTTCCCTTACTAGCTAGTTAATTGCCATTGCTCCCCTATGTATTCCATGATTACTAAATTCAACTTTACGTTAAAGTCTACTAACTCATAGTTTTTAAGCTTAACTCTGATCAGCTCTTTTTCGATAAACTGGTAGGTGTCTTTCGGTTTACTGCGTTCCTCCCGCCAGGTTCCTAACTGAACCACCTTTGTACCTGTGGTTGGAGCTTGGCTGAGAGCTTGTTTGAGGGTAATTTTATTGCTGGAAAAATCAACAGTGTCAATTTCTCGATTTTCTGGATTGCTATTAGTAGGAATGATCCCAACCGTATCCCCCGCTGCCAATCCCGTTACTTGATTCACCTTGAACTCAAGGTTGGAGATAACTTCGGTAATCTCAAAACTAAGGGGACGGAAAACCATGGTACCTAGTCCATAAGCTTTATTTAAACCTGAAGACAAGGTCAATTGTTTTAGTCCTTCCTCAATACTACTAATAGTATAGTATTCCTGATCACTACTGCTGGGGTCTAGTTGAATAGTATCCCCTAGGTTAAAACCGGTGGTGTCTTGAACCGTAATCTGAGTCTGGGATCTTGAGCTTGCCTGAGTTAAAACAGTAGTGGTTAGCTCATGAGTATGAACCATGACATCCTCGACATAGTCCACTCCAGGGATGCGATCCAGTAATTGATATAGCTCCGAAACGTAAATACTCCTACCAAAAGGCCAACCCTGACCATCCCAATAAGACTGGGAATTAACTGGGTGGAAGAAAGCTTGTGCTTCCTGGTTTGCCTGGTCTTGAACCTGCTGGGCATTGCCCCCCGCCACTAGATAGAGTCGCGCCCAAACTCGCAAGGGTAGGTAGTCTGGGGTAACTACGTGATGGCGTACAGTCAGCAACCGCCGTTCATCCAAGAAAGACCATAAGCCTTGCAACAGTGAAGCAGTGATATTGGGTTGATACCAACTGGCTCCTTGGATAGTTCCATGATTTTGGTTAGCAGTCTTATCCTTAGCAATGCTACCAGAGCCTTCACCCAAATCCCAGCAACCAACTAATCCCTTTTCTGTACCTTTAAGAAAGTCATTCATCTCCTGTTTAATGTCTGCCTGCAAGCGGACTCCCTCCCAAATCCGCAATTGAGTAATTATGCCTTGGAAATAATTGCTTTGGTTACCTCGACAGCCAAGATAAAGGGATGAATTATTAATTGTATTATCTGAAGTGATATCTTCAGTAAAGCCTTCTAATTCTCCATCAAGATATAAGTACAGTGTTGAACTATCTTTTACAAAAGCAACGTGATGAAAGTTGTCATCATTAATCGCTTTGGTAGAACTAATGGTAGCAAAGTTAGTACCATCACTTCTAGTTACCTGTAATTTACCAGAGCGATTTTCATATCTAATCCCATAAGGAAAACCGCCAGAACCACTACCTTTTTCTAGGATACTATTATGGGTTTCTTGGGTTCTAGATTGTACTTTTTCAGGTCTGACCCAAAGTTCAATAGCAAAATCGTGATCGTTAGCAAAATTGAGTTGGTCTGAGTGAGGGATTTCTAGATAATCATCCTGGCCATCAAAGGAGAGCAAACTGTAGTTATCAGCCAACGTTTGAGGAACCACCAGCAAGCTAATGTTTCCTGGGGCTGGTTCTTCTCTGGCAGTTGGTTCACTCAAAGCCAGATTCTGCTGAGAAATGCATTTAGCCCTAGCGACTACCCCAAAAGGACCAAGAGCCTTAGCGGTTGGTGTTTCCTGCCAGTCTTGTAGTACCAGTTGTTCAAAGTCCTCACTACTGACTGCCCGGTAGCGTTGCCGCAAATCCACAATGGTTTGCTGCACTGCTGTCTCCAAATCCCCTTCCAGCTGCCACTGGGAACCATTAAGCAGCTTGAGAAACATTTGTGTGTTTTCATCTGGAATCTGATTAGTCCGGTAAATCACCATCTCCGTCAACCAAGCCAACATCTCGATCAGGATGATGCCAGGGTCAGTAGGATTGTGGTCAGTCCAATCAGGATACTCTTTCGGTATTAGAGACCGAGCCTCTTCCAAGAGGTCAGCATAAGTACGGTCATCTAGGTTAGGTAGTGGTAGTGGCATTTGTCATTAGTTGGTTGTGAGAATTTAGAATGTAGAATGTAGAATTTAGAATGTAGAATTTAGAATTTAGAATTTAGAATTTAGAATGGTGAAGGCAGAATGGTGAAGGCAGAATGGTGAAGGCAGAATGGTGAATGGTGAAGGCAGAATTTAGAAGTTAGAATGGTGAAGGCAGAAGGCACAAGGCACAAGGCACAAGGCAGAAGGCAGAAGGCAGAAGGCAGAAGGCACAAGGCAGAAGGCACAAGGCACAAGGCACAAGGCACAAGGCACAAGGCACAAGGCAGAATGGTGAATGGTGAATGGTGAATGGTGAATGGTGAATTCTAACTTCTAACTTCACCATTTTAACTTCTAACTTCACCATTTTAACTTCTAACTTCACCATTTTAACTTCTAACTTCACCATTTTAACTTCTAACTTCACCATTCTTAATTCTACATTATTAATTCTACATTCTTAATTCTACATTCTTAATTCTTAATTCTACATTCTTAATTCTTAATTCTACATTCTTAATTCTTAATTCTACATTCTTAATTCTACATTCTTAATTCTTAATTCTACATTCTTAATTCAATAAGACTGACCCAAACTAATCTGATGTTCACCGGAATAGATTAGGAATCGGTTGCTTTGTTCCTCAGGTATCTCGCCTAGGTCAATGGAGAGATAGTTAACATAATTCACACCTGGGACGGATTCGATTAACCGATACAGGTCTGATTTATGGGGTTGACGACCAAAAGGCCAGCCTTGACCATCCACGCCACCAGTCAGGGGATGTAAAAAGTGGTTCAGGGCATCGTTGACCCCAATTACAACTTCTTCGGCAAGGTCTAAGGAGAGGGGTACAACCTCAGCTGTGACTGTAACTTCTACCCAATAGGGTCCCGTCACTCGCAGGTCTAGGGTGGGGGCACAGCGAGCCAGGATGTATTCTTCTACTAAGTCGAGCAAACCAAGACTGGGAGTAGGTTGCCGTGCTGAAGAATCCGGTAGAATAATCAGTTCCACTTGACCGACATCGTCTCTGTCTAGATAAGGGCTATTGTCAGCATGGTCACTTGTGGTCTTGGGGGGTAGGTTGAAATTTCCTGTCAGAGAACCATCAGGATACTCGATGGTGACATCACCGCTAACGTTAACATCGCCCAAGTTGACCATAGTCACGTACCATTCGCTTCCAAGACTGAATTGGCTGGGTGTGACTGGGTAACTCAGTTCGCGTCCGCTAGCTTCCTCGGTAAAGATTTTTTCCTCATAGGCTATGGTCTGTCCTGGACCATTAATCTTGACCTGTAGCTGATAGCTGGTTGGGGGATTATTACCCTGGGACCATAAACTGACCGTGATCGTCCCTGATTGCTCCAACGGCAGGTAGTAGTTTGGCAACCACTGTAAGTCTTTTGGGTTAAATTCAGGAGTAATTGCCCATGCCCTAGCTACATCGGTAGATGCTTGGTAGACCAAATCCTCAATGTCTTCGGCAGTTACAGCTTTGTACCGATGGCGCAATGTCTTCGGCCCTTGTTCCTTCACCCACTCTAGAGACTCCTGATCGGCTCCACCACTAGCAGCTTCTAGGTTAGTGACACTATCTACATAAGGCACTGTGGTCTTGAGTTCGGTGATAGTCTCAGCTGCTTTATTACCCTGTTTACCACCACCAGTGCGGTAGTAAACCATACGGATATTGTTGCTACCTAGGGGTGGTATCCTTCCCTGTTGGTTGTTGCCAAAGCTTACTTCTCCCGTCAGGTGATTGAGAACATAGTGACGGTCTTCCGGTCCGGAACCATAGAAATCTGATACTTCTTGCCAAACTACCCACACCTCCTCTTGTAGATCCGTTTCTTCCTCTTCCTGGACCTCTAGTTGTTGACCGTCTAACACAGGAAATTGGAGGGTGGAGAAGGTCTGATTGGGATTCCCATTACTCGAACCAAGGATTTCATTCTCAATGGTGGTTGCCTGGGTTGCCCAAGTTGTATTCAGCAGCAACCGCCGTAGTCGGGGTGGCACTCTAAAATCACCCCCTTGCCAGCGAATTCGCAGCCAATATAATTCTTTACCAAATTCTGATTGCTTTGTCAAGTCAGTTGGTCCAATAAACTGGACTAAACCCGGTTGACTCATGGCAGCGGTTTCATCAGCTTCCACGCCTAAACGCATCCAACGGTCAGGACTGGTATATTCAGGGCTGGAATATTCTCCTACTACCACTGCTGGCTGAGTTATGGTAGGACTTGTGGCCAATTCCCCTGGTGCTGGGGGTTCTACCTGGGCATAGATAGTGGTGGAGCGGTTGGCGAAGGGGGCGTCAAAGCCTAGGTAAAGGGTGGGTCTCAGGTCTTGAGTGGGAGTAAAAGCCTCAAAGGGGGAGCCATCTTGGTTAGCTTGAGTGGTGCAATCTACATAAGTGAAATCATTGTAGGTCAAGCAAGCTGAGAGAGGGGAATCACCTGAGTTGTAGCTATAGCTTAGGGTGAGGGATTTTAGCACTGGTGGAGCTAAAGCTGAGGCTGGTAGGAGTACCACACTCGTTTCCACTGGATGAGATTGAGTGAGGTTGCTCGTCAGGGTGAGGGTATTCTCGTTGAAATTGATACTAGCAATCTCCAAGTCTTCCTGCTTGTCAGTACCTGGATCAATCCGAATGCGATCGCTAGGCAAAAAACCTCTGACACTATCTACCTTGATGGTGTTGATACCACTGCTGACCTCTTGTTCAAAAAGTTCCACCGTTGCTCCACTGGCATGGTCGGAATAGATAGTATTGGTCAGAGTTAGGGTATTAGAGCTAATACTACTAATTTGCGCATATTCCGGTTGACTAGTGTCTGCCCCAATCAGAATAGAGTCATTATCTTGAAAGCCACTAGCGCTACTGACCTGTAGGGTATTGGCTCCACTGCTGACAGCTTGAGTGAGTGTGGTGCTAATGGCACGAGATGGCTGGAGTGTGGTACTGGTTTCTTCTGCGGTAGCTTCCTCAGTACCATAATTACCCGTGATAATCCGAGCACGAAGCCAATAATTACTTTCCCCATTTACTGGCTGGGGTCCCATCTGGTCAGGGAGGGTGAAAGTAAATGCACCGCCAATAGTGAAGTTGGCAGCAGACAGACCAGAACTATTATGTTTAACTATCTCCCAAGTACTACCATTCCAGACTTCCCAGCGGACTTCCACACCCCCAGTGGTATTAACCGGTGGAGCATCACTACTTAAAACCAAATCAACGGTAACTTCAGCTCCAGGTTTGGATAAAACCTCCTGACTAGCCAGATAAAAGGTATCGTTGAAACCAGGTTCCTCACCAAAGGGATAGAAATCTTTGCTCAGATCCAGTTCATCGGTATCGAAAAAGCACAACTCTGGTGCTACATCACTGCCATTAATCTGCACACTGGCACTAATGTGATTGATCTGTGGCAATAACTGAGGTGGAGGTAAAGGAGTATTGGTAAGCTGAGCTTTAAGCCAGGCAGCATTGATCCCATTAATACTCTCCTGACTGGGGACTGGCAGATTCTCAATGGACACTTCCCACTCACTGTCACCTGAATTAGTCAAGCTTGGGAAGGACTTGCTAATTTGGTTCTGGTCGTCAATGTCTAGACGGGCCAAACGGATATGACTATTCGCTGGTTTGCTAGTATCGGTCTCAGCAATCAGTTCCACCACTGGTTCTGAGTCACTGTAGGAAATTACTACTAGCCTAGTTTGATTGGTGTTGCTGCTCAGGTCAAGGTCATATTTTTCAAGGAGATTAATCTCTCGACCTTGGTAATCTATCGCCTTTCCAGGTTGGACGATAACTTCACCATAGCCAATTTCAACCTCTAAGCCCTCAATAATTCCTAGTATTGGTTTCCAGAGCTCACCATTCCAGTAAGACCAAGTGATTGGTACTGCTGCTAACCCAACTGCATTAGGAGAGTCAATGGTTAGGGTGAGAGTTTTCGATTCAGGTAAGGTGAGCAGATCGTCACAAGCCAAATAGAGGGAATGTTCGATGGGCTGATCCCCTGCAAAGGTTAGAAAAGCAGCATCTTCTTGACCCGTTGCTTGCTGAGTGCGATCGCTATAGCGGTCTTGTTCTGGTTCCCGCACAAACACTGCTTGCAGCTGCACATTGGTCAAGGCTAAATCACGCTCGGTCTCGAAAATGACCTCTTCTTCCTCTCCTTCTGTGGGCGGTGCTGCCACCTCCGTCTGAGCAGGAACCAAGGCTTCTGTGCTACCAGTTGCCAAATAAAAGGTCAAGGGTACTCGCGCTGGTCTAGGTGGTCCAATGCTAGTGCCAATCAAATCCAGAAAGGCGAGGAAGTTTTTATCCGGGACTTGATTGATGCGATCGCTGACAATCGTTGCCAGATGACCAAAAATACGAATTAGTGACCGACCACCATCCGGCTTGTTATCTGCCAAAGGACGCCAGTCTGTGAACGCCTTAGCGCACGCCTCCGTATAGGTAACGATGTCTTCATAGCTACGTTGATCAATCTTTGGAGCTTGCATAAGAAATTAGGGAGTAGGGAGTAGGGAGTAGGGAGTAGGGAACAGGGAACAGGGAACAGGGAACAGTAGATGTAGGGTGGGCAGTGCATCATGGGATTAATTTGATTGCGATCGCATTTGTTGGCACTGCCCACCTAGGGAACAGATGTAGGGTGGGCAGTGCATCATGGCATTAATTTGAATGCGATCGCGTTTTGTGGCACTGCCCACCCGAAGATTAATTTGGTTGCGATCGCATTCTGTGGCACACCCCACCATTTGATTAATCACAAGTTGATCTAGATGTAGGGTGGGCAGTGCTTGAGACTGATTAATTTGAATGCGATCGCGTTTTGTGGCACTGCCCACCCGAAAATTAACCGAGTGATTAATTTGGTTGCGATCGCATTCTGTGGCACACCCCACCATTTGATTAATCACAAGTTGATCTAGATGTAGGGTGGGCAGTGCTTGAGACTGATTAATTTGAATGCGATCGCGTTTTGTGGCACTGCCCACCCGAAGATTAACCGAGTGATTAATTTGAATGCGATCGCATTCTGTGGCACACCCCACACCCCACACCCCACACCCCACACCCCACACCCCACACCCTACACCCCACACCCCACACTCCAAATTAATAATCTAAATAGAATGGATAAACTAAATTAAAGCGATTATTAGTACGGCGCACTTGGTAGTTAATTTCTATCAGGAGACGATTAAATTGGGTCTCATCCGGGTAGACACCTACATCTAGAACTTCAATGCGCGGTTCCCACTGGGTCAAGGCTCGGCGTACCTCCACTGTTAATTGTCCAGCTGTCCCAGCGCTGTTGCTGGCAAATACTAAATCATGAATACCGCAGCCAAAATCCGGGCGCATCAGTCGTTCTCCTGGAGAAGTACTCAGAATCATCCAAATCGACTGGCGGACACTATCCTCATATTGGGCCATTTCGATTTGTTTATTTTCGTCGAGTACTACGGGGAAATTCCATCCCACTCCGAGAAAATCAGTAGTCGTCATGGTTACATCTCCTTATCAACCGCCAATAAATACCTTCGTCGGCTTACCAGGCCCAGGGGATACTGTGCCGTGGGGAGGGGGTAATTCACTACAGGTCTTAACTGGGTCACCAATGCGCGCCACTGGTTTACCCTCAATTTTCACAGAAGAACTACCCTTAGTAATTTCAGCTGTTTTGTTAGGTTCCTTGACAAACTTGATTGGTGACGTTCCCGGTGGCGGTATCGGTGGGTGTACCTGGGTTTTTCCCTGGCTGCCCTTTAAGGCCACCAATTTACCACCAATCTTGACCTTTTTACTCAACTTTTGCTCGAATTTTCCTTGGAAAGGAATTGGCATTGGCGCTACAATAGGCGGCGCAGGAGCAGGTGGTTGACCCTGGACTTGGTGCGTACAAGATGTCACCACTAAATCGCCTTTTCTGGCTGCCGGTTTACCCATGATTTTTCATACTCCATAAAACTTAAATAACAGCGGTCAGCTTTCAGCTTTCAGCGGTCAGTGGTCAGTGGTCAGTGGTCAGTGGTCAGTGGTCAGCGGTCAGTGGTCAGTGGTCAGTGGTCAGCGGTCAGCAGTCAGCGGTCAGCTGTTAGGTTATAGCACTTGACATTTATAAAAGCAGCAAAAGCTATTATATTCAGCTATTGCCTATTGCCTTGCGCTATATTTTATTCAAAAGCACCTCAAGTAGAGTGGCACAAGCTTCGACGCTGTGAAGTTAAGGTATAAGCTAATAGCTGATTGCTGAAAGCTGATTGCTGAAAGCTGATTCCTGAAAGCTGATTCCTGAAAGCTGATTGCTGAAAGCTGATTCCTGAAAGCTGATTGCTTAATTAATTGATACCGTATTACCGGTAATCTTCACGTCTTTACTAGCTTTAAAATGCATCCCCTTCTTAGTTTCAATTTTGCTACCATTAGCATCAACTTTAAATGACTTATCTGTCTTCATATCCAGGTTATTCTTGGCAGTAATTTTGATATCTTCCTCGGAAATAATTTCGATCCCCTTACCACCAAGTTTAAGTTTACCTTCCTTAGACTCAATGGTAATTGAATTGTCTTTGGTATTAATAATGATACTATTCTTGCCAGTTTTATCAATCACCTCAATTTTTTCTTTACCTTTAGTATCATCTAAGCGAATAGCATGACCACTTTGAGCAATTACTTCAATTTTACCTTTTTCCTTAGTATCATCTAAACGGATAGTATGTTTATTATGGGAAATAACCTCAACTTTTTCTTCATCCTTAGTATCATCTAAGCGAATAATATGACCACTACGGGATTTTATTGTACGCTTATTAATAGTCTTTTTTTTACTATCTTCTTTGTCTTTTTCAGGAGACTCAGGGGGTTGATCTTTGCCATTCCATAACCCCCCTAGGATATAGGGAAAATTGATATCACCTTGTTCAAAAGCTACCAGCACCTCATCGTTAACTTCCGGCAAAAAGTAAATACCACGGTCATTACCAGCCATGGGAGTTAACACCCTAGCCCAATAGCTTTCATCATCATCTGAGAGCCAAGGAAACTTGACCTTGACTCGGCCTAAGTTTTCCTCATCGCCATTGTTAGTCACTATTCCCATAGTCACCCCATAGAAACGACCTCGTATTTCAGGGGGACCTAGCAAATTAGTTAGTAAATCGATGCTTGTCATAATTGATAGTTTGTTAAGTAGATAGTTATGGGTTTTATAGGGAATCGGAAATTTAGAATTTAGAATGCGCGAATTGAGAATCGGGAATCGGGAATCGGGAATCGGGAGTCGGGAATCGGGAATTTAGAATGCGCGAATTTAGAATTTAGAATCGGGAATCGGGAATCGGGAGTCGGGAATCGGGAATCGGGAATCGGGAACAGGGAATAGTGAAAAAATCCTGTGTACCTGATTAGACTAGAAACCGCTATACTTTCGTGATCTCCCACACTCCCCATCTCCCCACCTCCCCACCTCCCCATCTCCCCATCTCCCTATAAAAGATCATGATGTCCCATTCCTCCTAACCTTAAATGCTGTGCGATAACCTCGTTTATGGGAATAGGTATGGGTGGTGGAGGTCACATAGTAGTCACCACTAAACTGTTTGCCCACCCCTTGGATAGTAATAACGGTACCTGCTCGCAAGTCAGAGCGTCCGACACACAAGCCCTCCCCACTGATGTATTCCAGAGCCATGTTATTAAATCCCCCCTGAGCGATTTGCTCAGCTTCTTCTCTACTAAACACAGGGCGATACAAACGTTCGCTGGTTTTTTTTCGACTACCCAAAGCCGGATCTACAGCCTTAGCACCGCTTTTGTTAGTACTAAAACCAGGGTTGGATCGCCCAATGAAGGCTTTCTTGTCCTTCGGGTTCCAACCGCGCACCTCCACCTGTCCCACCTGGGTCAAGCTGGTCAGTCGGGAAGAAAAACTGAGCAGATCCTTTCGTTGAACTAGAGTCAACACTGACTTGGATTTATCCTGATGGGGCTGAAAATATAATGTTTTATCTTGAACCACAACCTCATAACCAAGTCGTTGAGCACGGGTCTGAAGAAACTCCATATCTGTTTGGTTATGCTGTAGTACATAGTCCAAAACCAGCTTTGTGGTTACTCCCCCATACTTTAGACCCGCTTTTTTGGCAATATCTCTAGCGATATCGCTGTCTTTCTTTTTAGTAAACGAGCGAGTGTTGTAACCCCGAAGCAATCGATGACTGTAGTCGTAGCCCCGCACTGTCAACAGAGGAATTTCCCCATGGGCAAATTCTGGTTCCAGACCGGTGATCTGACCCATCATCAATTTTTGCAGTTTCCCTCCACTACCCCCGTAGCCCATAAAAATCGTTACCTCATTGCCTAGCTTAAACAGTTGCGGATCAATCCACTCCTGATTTTCTTGATCCCAGTTGGCAAGCTTGATCGTAAACATAGTGGGAGTACTAACGTTTTCATCCACAATTACTGCCATCACATCAGACCGCAACTGTTGTCCCCTGATCAGAATTCTGAAGCCAGGGACTGAGGTAGCGATGCTATTGGTACTAGCTTGAGGAGGTGTCGAGAGCATGGTTAATTTTAGGTTAGATTAAGTACCGGGATGGTCAGAACTTGACCTGGTGTCAGGTTACGGGGATTAGTAATCCCATTAGCCTTGGCAATCTCTCGCCAGAAGCTCGGGTCATTATATTCAACACCCGCAATGCTGCTCAGGGTTTCTCCACGTCGGACAACATGGATCGGGTCGTCATCCCGTGCTAGAGAACTGGGCTTTTCCCGTTCCTCATCCTCTTCAGGGATGAACTGCTGGAAAGTACAGTTGAGAGCGGCCCTGACTGGCATCCCATTAGGGGTAAACATAGTAAAGCGCTGGGTTAGTTGTCCGAGATACCCCTTAAAAATCAGGTTAAATGCCCCCCACCACAGTTCACATACAGGGGGGCGTTTTAAATCAGAGTCAATCAGAGTCAACTCAAAAATCTTATTCGTATACTCTCGAACATCTACGGCATTGGGTGCTGATAATCCATACACACCAGTTAAAGATGAAGCCGCTGTTGCCGCTCCCGATGCAACTCGTTTGAGGGGAGAGCTGCCGCCCCCGGATATACTCTCAGGTAGTCCCTCGTAGGTGTCAAAAAACAGGTCGAGAGTCAGGGTTGCTGGATCCCCACCAATAAATTTAGTATCACCGCGATCGCGGTTTTTGAGAGTTTCATGACGCCATTGGGTTGTCTTGGTAATTTGAATTTCATTAGGATTGAATAGAGGCATTGGTTTGTTTTCTGGAAAAACCATCTGCCATCTTTTTCCTGGCTGCTCCTTGAGGATGGTTAATTTATCTAACTCTGCGCCGAAGAGGCTACTTGTTAATCCTTTGGTTTGGTTTAGTGTTTTTTGGGCTAGATTCTTAAACCCTGTTAATGCCATTGTGTTAATCCCCTCCGCTCACTTTCTATGGTCAGATGCTGCATCAGTTTATGGTGTACTTTGTCTACTAGTTCATCAACATCAATGTCCTCCACAGACTGATTATTTGTGGTAGCGGCTGAAGTATTTTCTGATGCTTTCTGAATCACGGTATTTGCCTGTAACCTAGTAGTTGATACAGGTGTTGATACTGATGCACCGTTGACAGATGGCATTCTTTGGATAACTCCAGAGCCATTATGAGCCATAGATGGGCCACTACTAACTCCTAGTCCGTTGCCAGAAACTGACGTTCTATTGACCCCAGAGGCAGAAAAAATCAGGGGAGCAGATAATTGATAACCATCTTTTCCTGAAATTTCTCTAACCACTGGTCGCTCCGGGGAGCGTTGAATCAGTGGCTGGTTTCCTTCGGATGGGCTCTTGACTATCTCTTTGATCACTGGTCGCTCGGGGGTGGGTTGAATCAGTGGCTGGTTTCCCTGGGATGGGCTGTTGACTATCTCCTTGATCACTGGTCGCTCCGGAGTGCGTTGAATCAGTGGCTGGTTTCCCTGGGATGGGCTAGAAACTATCTCTTTAATTAGCGATCGCTTTGGGGAGCGTTGAATCACTGGCGACTGGGTCAGGTTTCCGGAACTGCCTAGCGATCGCTTAGACTGTAAAGTAGTTTTCTGATAGTGTTTGTCTAAATTCTTGTCCACTGTTCCCTGTTCCCTGTTCCCTGTTCCCGACTTCTGCAAGAAGTCTATGGGTTTGGCTTGCACAACTGGCCAGGATAAGTCAGAGGATAGTCTAGTTTCCCTAGACGATTCAAGACCAGAAACTAGGGGTTTGTTATCAGAATCTACTCTCCGGGAATTCCTCTTAGTGGAGTTGACAAATTTTGCCTGGACAATTAATGGTTTTGTCCCAGATTTGCCCCTTTCAGAGGGGATTGAACTTGAAGTTTGGGGTGTAGGGTTTTCTGTAGATTTCTGGGAATTTGACCCTGTACTTTTTTGTACTGAGGTTTCTTTTTCCACCTGAAATCTAGTTGATCTCAAAGGTAGTTCTTCTCCTGTTACTTTAGTTCCAGAGGCCACATTGGTAGAGGTAATTGGAGAAGTAACATGTCCCGTCTCTACCGGTTCTGCTGCTGGCCGGATTGGCTGAGCATAGACGATAGGAACTGCTTCTGCTGATTGACCCTCTAACCGATGCTGGCGTTGAATCAACTTAGCCATTAAGGGCAGTTGGTTGGTCATCCCTTGGACCCGGGAGATAATTGACCCTGCGACTTGAGTACCAATCACACCAGGGCTGACGATTGGGCGCAGAAGTCGCCTCGTCAGTTGTGGGTTGAGACTCTCTGACCAAGTCTGATTGTTACTGACCTGAGGTTGAGATGCCATCACAATGCTCCCGCTAGTCCAGCAACGGCTCGTCCTCCAGATAGTGCTTGACTCAGAAGTGGTTTGCTAATCCCCTTGTGAATTAACTCAATGGTCTCGAAAGCAATTTCATTGCTGCTGGCATTAAACTCTGGACCAGTCCACTTCACTGGCAAAGCCTGCTTGAAATTCCAATACATGGCTGGTATCTGTTGGCGGTCTAGCAGCATAATTGTGCCGTTCTTGCGCCGAATTACACCCCGGCTAGTGGCCTGATACCAAGTCCACAAACTGTCAATACCTGTCAAACCATGTTTGAGGGTCAAATTCGGATATTTGGTTCGACCTAGTAGCTGATGAACGTACCGATTCTGACCTCCCTCAGGACGCTCCTCTAGTTCAATCTCACTTTCTAGACCCCTGACTTCGATAAACCCACCAGTCACTAACCCCTCAATTTCAATCAGGAAGTTAAAGCCTTGGTAGGGATCAAGGCGAGCTCCCAACGCCCCAGTTACTCCAGCGTAAGCCGCGTTTGCTCCTAAAGGCACAACCGATGCTAAACTTGCCATCATTCACTCCTACAATTCAAGTTTAAAATTTACCTGTCAAGGTAGGGAACAGGAAATAGGGAACAGGGAACAGTGATAAGATTTGACTTTTTAAGTACTGAAATTGATTGTTATCACTGCCGTTATTAAGTTTTTTTGTACTGGTGCCAGATCTTAGTCCCTCACGCTTCGGCGCGATTGCGACTAGCAAATGAGGTACACATAATTGTTTCACTGCTCCCTGCTCCGAAGTCCCTGCTCCGAAGTCCCTATTCCCTATTTTCTATTCCCTATTCCCTATTCCCTATTACCTATTACCCATTACCCATTACCCATTACCCATTACCCATTACCCATTACCCATTACCCAATTATCTGCTCATTCAACT
This sequence comes from Moorena sp. SIO3A2, assembly GCF_010672265.1. Taxonomy (NCBI): domain Bacteria; kingdom Bacillati; phylum Cyanobacteriota; class Cyanophyceae; order Coleofasciculales; family Coleofasciculaceae; genus Moorena; species Moorena sp. SIO3A2. Next base: position 25,072 of record NZ_JAAHHC010000010.1, on the reverse strand, counting down.
TCTCATTAATACTTGCCACTTGTGCCACCCAGCGCTGTCTTTCTTGATGATCCAGACTCATAATCTGGTCGTAGGACCAGTGCAAGTGATAAGCAATATAGGCTACCTCCTCTAACAGCCTCTCGGAGGGGTAGCAAGTTACTCCCCCAACGTAGCAGTCTCCACTTCAAACTCTCCTTGACAATGAGGACAAGAAACTAAAAGGCGGCTGTGACCATTTTGGTTAATCCGTTGATAGAGGTCTTGCAGATAGGCTAAGTCAGCCGAGAATAGACCCTCAATCATGACGGGATTGATATAGTCTAAGCTGCCCAGACGAGTGATCACCCGCGACAGCAGGATAATCACCAAGTAACCTGGATTAGCCTGAACCCTAGGGTCTTTTAAGGGCATAATCTCATCGTAGGCTGTGGACATCCGCATCATGCCTTCTTGATGGAGATTACCCTCCGAATCTACGTAGCCCTGGGGTAGGGTAAAAGGAAACTCTGTCTGCATTATCTTGTGGGGAATTTAGAATTGAGAATTTAGAATTTAGAATTGGGAATCGGGAATTGGGAATCGGGAATCGGGAGTCGGGAATCGGGAGTCGGGAGTCGGGAATTGAGAATTTAGAATTTAGAATTGGGAATCGGGAATCGGAACCCACCCCTAACCCCTCCCAGGAGGGGAACGGGAATTGGGAATTGGGAATTGGGAATTGGCAGTTGGTAACAGGTGTAGGTTGCTTGCAGCAAAGCGCGGAATCTAACGAAACCTAATTGACACTCCCGACTCCCGACTCCCTACTCCCTACACCCTACACCCTACACCCTACACCCTACACCCTACACCCTACACCCTACACCCTACACCCTACACCCTATTCCCTACTGCCATTTACCGTTTTCTACGGTAACCCCTTCGTGGACAATTTCGAGGGTTTCAATGGCTAATTCATTGGAAGTAGCATCAAGGCTTGGGCCTGTCCACTTAACTGGCCAACAGTTGATCAGGTTCCAGCGCACTTTTTCATTTCCGGCATCATCCCAGAGGACGATAGACATATTTTTGCGATACTCGGAGGGGTCTTTCGCGGTTGCTACCTTGGTTCGCCAGTCCCATAATTCCCTGTCATCAGTAATGCCGCGACTGAGAGTGACTTGGGAGAGGGTGAGCATACCAGGGATTTGGCGCATATTCAGCATTCTATCGGTACCCTCTCGATAGGTGCTAATTTCCTGAGTGGTGTCTATCCCTGAGCAGCTTCTGAAACCGGCGCGGGTGATACCATCGATTTCTACTTTGAAGTTGTAACCTCTGTATGGATCTTTTCGAGAAAATACCATCGTCAAAAACCTCCTAATATCCTAATAATTGCTGTTGACTGTTGCTAGCATGCCTATTGCTAGCATGCCTATTGCTAGCATGCCTATTGCTAGCATGCCTATTGCCTGTTGCCTGTTGCCTATTGCCTTGCTAACCCAGACCTATGCTGCTACTTTCACACCACTAGCACCGAGAATAATACGCACAGTAATAAACTCACTGGGAATAGCAGGTGCTAGACCAATTTCTGTGACTACCATCCCTGCTTCCCGCACTTCGGGTGGGTTAGTTTCAGCATCACATTTAATGTAGAAAGCTGTTTGTTCTGTTGGTCCTTTAAGGGCACCTTGCTGGAGTAAGTCTTCAAAATAGGCGGTCAACTCTCGCTCAATCCGTACCCATAACTTCAGCTCGTTTGGCTCAAAGGCCAGATCTGCTAGGTTCAGTTCCAGCCATCTGCCCACTGTCAGGAATAGCCGTTTTACGTTGACATAGATCCAATTCGCTTCATCGCTGAGGGTACGTGCTCCCCAAACTCGAATACCTCGTCCGGGAAAGGCACGCAGGCAATTAACCCCAAGGGGATTGAGAATGTCCTGCTCGCGATTGGTCAGATTGAACTTTAGATCCACTATTCCTTCAATAGTTTCGTTGGCTGGTGCTTTGTGAACGCCAAATTGTTGATCGCTACGGGCGTAAACTCCAGCAATGTGACCACAGGGGGGCATCCAGTCGGGACCGTTTTCAGCTTTAATCCAGGGATAATACAAAGCACCGTTTTTGCCTTGCAGTTTCGACCTTTGCTCTGTTACCCTCTCTAGAGACTGAGTCACCTGTACTGCTACTGGAGGGAGCGAGTCTAAGATGGCAAAGCGATCGCCAAGCAGATCACAGTGTTCTAAGATGACATTCTGCATCCTCAACACGTCATCCTGGTCAGGGTTTCCCCGCATTAGATCTGGCACACAGACCAAATCGATCTCATTCAAGGATGCGATCGCTCCTAGTCCTCCACTATCATCTCCCGGTCCTCCCAGTGCTTCTGTGATAGAAACTGTGTCTTCTAGCCGCACAACCAAGCAGAAGCTGCCACCATTCTCAAAGAACCCACGCACAGCATAAGCTAGGTAACCGTCAGCTAGAGGCTGACCAAAAGTTTCTGTGAATTGGGACCATAGGGTAAGTGACTGCGGGGAGTTAATTGGTCCAGTCTCGGCAAACCCTAGGAATACAGGTACACCTGTGAACAGTCCAGGGGCTGGTTTAGGGAATATCTCCTCTCGGTAGACACCTGGTGTCAGTTGCTGGGAAGTTACCATACTTTGATCTTCCTTGTTCCTATGGATTTGGGGTGTAAGCTTTGGGGTGTAAGCTTTGGGGTGTAAGCTTTGGGGTGGGACCCGGGCGCGCGCTGTGGGAAGATTTTGAGCAAAAAAACCCTACTCCCTACTCCCTACTCCCTACTTCCCTACTCCCTACTCCCTACTGGCCTAGCTACCACTAGGTCCTGCCCACTGGCTCAGGCGGAAGATCACAAATTCAGCTGGCTTGGTCACTGCTACACCAATTTCTGTTACCACCTGACCTAAATCTCTGACTTCTGGGGGATTGGTCTCTTCATCACACTTGACGTAAAAGGCTTCCTCAGGTGTATTCCCAAATAAAGCCCCTGTACTCCAGACATTGGTTAGGAAGGCGTTAATATTACGGGTAATCTGCGCCCAAAGTTCAGGATTATTGGGTTCAAATACCATCCACTGAGTACCTTCGTCAATAGATTCCCGTAGATAATTGAACAGGCGGCGGACATTGATGTACTTAAATTCTCCATTGGCATCACCACCGAGGGTACGTGCTCCCCAGACTCGAATATTGCCATTGAGATTACGGATGCAATTGATGCCTTGAGGGTTAAGTCCATCCTGCTGGGCTTTGCTGATGTTATACTTCAGACCCAATGCTCCTAATATTGTTTCATTCGCTGGAGCTTTGTGAACTCCTCGTTGTGTATCGACGCGGGCATAGAGACCGGCGAGATGACCACTGGGCGCTACATAGAGCAGACCATCGCCTTTGGGGTTCTGTGTGTTGGTGGCTGGATCGAAGACTTGAATCCAGGGGAAGTAAAAAGCGGCATAATCAGATTTGCTAGGTACATTGCCATCCCCTGGTTGCATGGTTTTCCAAGTATCATCCAAATTTTCCTGACTATCCAAGATAGCGAAGCGATCCTGGGTCTTCTGTTGACAGTGAGTGATGATGGCATCGACAACACTGCTGTTGGTAATGCCAGGGGCAGCAACGATCGCAATTTCGTCAATAGGCTCAAATGTATTTTCTAGGAAGTCAGCCGTAATCTCACTCTCTGCTGCTGCCCGCACCACATAGCAGCGAGTACCACCGTTGTTAAAGAATCCATAGACGGCGTGAGCTAGCTGACGCTGACCTGGATCGGTTGAGAAGTCTCCAAAGAACTTCTTGAACTCACCAAAGTTAGTACACAGCTTTACCTCACCACTAGTAACAGGAGATGAAAAAGGCTTTGTAATATGAGCTGGATTATTGGTTGGATCTATGTCTTGGCTTGGGTCATAGGCAGGGTTTGGTTCTGGAACGTCTATCGAGTCCGGTACGACACCGATAAAACCTGCTGTGCTGGTCCCCACTCCCACAATTGGAGCAGAACCGGAGGAAACTTCCTCGACGTATACACCGGGCGATAAATAGGTTGGCATTTTCTCTACTCCTTGAATAAGTCAAATCAAAGGCTGGATGTGAGCAAAGCTCTCTAACTCTTCGGTTGATATAACTAGGTGTTTCCTAGTTTATTTACTCTGGTCAGAGAAAAATCTTTAAAGCTCTCTAACTCTTCGGTTGATATAACTAGGTGTTTACTACCCCATTTTTTCTGGTCAGAGAAAAATCTTGAATGGTCACTTGCCCTTGGTTCAAGTCTACAAGTTGAGAGGTTTCTTGCTGGTAGCCTTGGGCAACAACTTTAACTATAACCTGGCGAGGACTTGATGTATCCCTAGATGCTTCTAAACCACTCAGGAGATAGTTCCCATCGTTGTCAGCAAAGGTATACTCACCACTCCCCTCAATCTCGACTTTGGCCATAACGACAGCTTGATCGTCTGAGTTGTTGGTGACGTTACCCTCGAGAGCAGTTGGTTGGAAATAGAAATTAACAGTAGGTATCGCGATCGCACCAGTTTCTGGATCTCTTGACACCTCAACCTCGGTCTGATCGGATTCCGGATCAGAACCAGGCGGTATAGTTTTGATGGTTGGGTCAGCACTATAGCGAGTACCCGTACCTGGCAAGGAAGCCGTCAAGGTATATTTCCCATCAGGGAGATCCTGGAAGTAAAAATAGCCGTCAACTCTGGTACGAGTGCGGTCAGGTCGCTCGACCCTCTTTTCCCAGTCATCTCCGTACAGGCCAGCTAGCAGATCTATCTTGCTTTTCAAGCTTTCGGGCATATCGGCAATTTCGACCACTGCTCCGGGAATCACCTGCTCAGTTTGGGCATCTTTAACCTGCCCAGCGATCGCGACCCGATGGCGGATTGTCTCCAACCTGATCTTATTTGACACCAGCACAATCTCCTTAGTCAACTACAGGATTTAAACATCGCCCCCTCAATCCCCCTCTGTCAAAAAGCGAAGCATCCGCTAATTCCCCCCAGTATTGGGGGGTTAGGGGGGCGGGGGACTTTGAGAGTAGTAAGCTGTTGTGCATTTAAACTGCATATTGCTGAAATCAAATAAAAACCATAGATACGAGTCTCCTGTTGCCTGTTGCCTGTTGCCTGTTGCCTGTTGCCTACCCTCACCCAATCCTCATATCGGTTACCAAGGTTCCTGCGTCAACCGGATCATCGACTTCCACAGCCATAGTCAGGGTGTAGTTCAATGCTGGTCTGGGCTTTCCTCCCATTGCTTGCCAGAATTCCCCCAAACTCTGTAGGTTGCTCTGACTGAGACTAACTGTCCTGATCGGAGGTTCCATCCCCCTGAGGTTTCCCTGTAATACAGCCGCTGGAATCATACGATGACGCAGTAGCACTTTCATTACCTCCCCCAGCCATTGGTGCTCTTCTTGCTCTGGTCTTTGACCATTACCTGTACCTGTAAGAGCAGACCAAGCGGTGATTAGGTAAGAGCAGTCCACTCGCACTGGATTACGCCTTTTGGTCGCCCTGCCATTACTGCGTTCTGTTGACCAGGTGGTGTTGCGTAACTCCAGATTCTCACGCACATCGTAAAGAAAGAGATTAATCGCTGGCTTGACACTAAAATCCTTGTCAGGTGTGGCAAAGCTAATCGTAACTGACGAGATTAGGTCAGGAGGGAGTTCGCCCTTGAGCAATTCCTCCAACGTTTTATCCAGGTCGTGAATCATCTCATTCCCTCACTCAAGCGCGCAGGTCGCCAAATCATCAGCCAACTAGCTGAGGTCAATTGGCAATTTAGCGTTACCAAGTATCAACCTTAGAATGCTTTCTGCCCCTTAATTCTTCTCCGTAACAAAAATACATACAAGTTATCAGTACTTAGTGAATCAGTTGCACAGTTATTGAAGTTATTACGAATCATTAAATCAGCCCAGCATACTGACCAAATTCCCCCTCTATTAACACTTTTCCCATCTTCTGATACTCTCGCCGGACTGCACGAAGCAGGTGATTCATCTTGACAATTCCACCATCATCTGCTGCTATAAAAGCAGCAGCTAGAGCAATATTACGAATATTGCCCCCAGCAATCTCGCAGTGACGGGCGATAAAATCTAAATCCAGTTCCTCAGAGCGAGGTACACGACTAGGCCAGATTTGCTCCCAGATCCGGCGGCGGTCTTTGAGATTAGGAAAAGGAAACTCAATAATAAAACGTAACCGCCGGACAAAGGCATCGTCCATATTAGTGCGGAGGTTGGTAGTCAAAATCGCCACTCCTTCGTACTCCTCCATCTTTTGCAGGAGATAGCCAACCTCAATATTGGCGTAGCGGTCATGGGCACTGCTAATTTCAGAGCGCTTGCCAAAGAGGGAATCTGCCTCATCAAACAGGAGAATGGCGTTAGCATTGGCAGCAGCTGTAAAGATGCGATTGAGGTTTTTTTCTGTCTCCCCGATATACTTACTGACCACTTGGGACAGGTCAATTTTATAGAGGTCAAGCTCTAATTCGTGGGCAATAATTTCCGCTGCCATGGTTTTACCAGTCCCTGGTGGGCCAGAAAACATGACATTCAGTCCTCTGCCCAGGGAAAGCTTGCTCTGGAAGTCCCACTCTTCCCACACCAGCTGTCGATATTTGGCTTGATTACAAATTTCCTGCAACTGAGCCTTTTGATTAACTGGCAGGACAATATCATCCCAGCTGTACTTAGGCTGAATTTGACGTGCCAAGGAACCTAGTTCATGACCAGATTGGGCACGAGCTGCTGCAAATAGTTCGGACAAGGTTGGTTTTTGATGGGGAGTGTGGGAAGTGGGAGGAGTGGGGGAGGTGTTTTGGGCAATGCGCCAACGGGCTCGATTACAGGCATCAATCACGGCATCGGTAATTTGCTCGGAATTGAGGCGGAAGCGATCGCATAAAGCATCTAGCTCTGGTCCATCTAGGGAAATACCAGCTGCAGTTAGTTGATTCTGCCAGCAACAACGACGAACACTAAACTCAGGGATGGGAAAAGGAACAGTAACCATTCCGATTGCGATAGTTTTCTCTGGTTTCCAGGGTTTTTCACCAGCGAGGATAGTAATTCCTTGATGGTTTGCTATGATTCTTAGCAGAGATAGATATTGACTGGAATTCTCGGAACTTTCTATAGTTTGTTGTAGAGTTTCTAGTCCTTCTAGGTAAAGCAAAGCCTTCTGAAACCAGGCTTGACGGTAAGCTAGTTTCAGGGTTAGCTCCAACTCAGCTTTGGCTTCTACAATCCGAGTTAAATCTACTGTTAGCAACGGTGCTTCCACAGCCCTGGCCAGAGCTTGGGCGCTACGGTGTTTACCACTAGTATCTGCACCCTCAAAATACAGTGCCAAGGGTTTGCTTGCTTGCCAATCTTCGACAACTATTGTTAATAAAGCCTGCTTTACTTCCTGATGTAAGGGCAAGTCTTCCAGGGAAATAGTAGGCTCAATTAACCTACAGAAGGGTTTTAGTCGCTGATCTAATCCTGTTTCTCCCAACAGCAGAGCCAGGACTAGCCCATCCAGTTTAAGATTGTGAGCCAGCAGAGTAGGCTGGAGCTGATTAGGGTCCGAGACCAGATGTAGTAGACTATGACGTAGGAGAGGAGCTTCCGGGGTAAAGTGACTACGGCGCGCCAGTTTCGCTTCCCCAGTTGGACAGAGCAGATTCAGGACGAGATCCACAGTGGGTCGTTTACACCGGATATCGTCTTGGAGATAAGTATAAATTCGTTCATAGCGCCGGTCTAGTTCCGGGGCGAGTGCGATCGCAATAATATCGACATCGAAAGCAGAGAGGGCAAAGGTTTCTTGCAGCCATGCTAGTGAAGAGCCTGCCAGGATAGCATCAGAGGGTAACTCCTGTGATGTTTCTGTATCTACCTGCAATACTGGTGTTCCTGGTGGCCGAGTCATCAACTGTTCCACTTCTTCCTGGTCAACTTGCATCCCCCGATAGGGATTAGTTGCAGCCATGGAACCATAGGTAACTTGAGCAGCAGCTAGAGCTCTTTCTAGCAGTCGGTCTAAGCGCTGTAACAGCAGAAAGAGTTGGTGAAATTGGGGGTTGGGAGGGAAAGCCTCGGTTTGGTTAATCATGGATTATAGCAAGGGAACAGGGAATAGGGAATAGGGACTTCGGAGCAGGGACTTCGGAGCAGGGACTTCGGAGCAGTAGAGTAATAAGAGGTAATATAGAAAAAATCATGTGTACCTCATTAGGGCGATCGCATTTGGTAGGGTAGGGTGGGCAAATCTATGATACTTTGGTAATTAGATTAGTTATTATTTCCATTTGCCCACCCGACTTGAGCGATCGCACTTTGGCAAAACCAAGGGTTAGCGCGAATCCAGGAGTAGGGGCGCACTACCAACGGCTATCACACTACAAGAGGTGCTATCATACTAATAGACTTCATCATGAGAACCTAAATTAAGCAACAAAATAGCTTCTTCTTGATCGTCAGGATTTTCGATAAATTCAAATAAAATACGGTAGCTGTAGTCAATTGAACATGACCAGATATTAGATAAATCGCCTTTAAGTTTGTGAGTGTGTAAGCTAGAATGAAAGGGATCTTCTGCTAACTGACGCAGCGTTTTCTCAATTAGCGGTCTAAAATCTGGTCTTTTACGAATTACTCGTTTTAAAGCTCGTAGTGATTGGGGTGTCCAAGCAATTTTCATAGTTGATCAAGTTCTTCTAGAAATTGATCAACTGAGCCAAATTTCACTTTTCCTTCGGCTAATTCTTGGCGAATTTCTTTAATTTCTTTCACTAGTATTCCTCTCCGTTGTAGATGGAATCTTTTGAGAAGAGTATCGAGTAATATCTCTTGCTCTTCTAAGGACAATTTTTCAACGGTTTCAATCGCTTGCTGAAAGGCTGAGGTTTTGAGCATAATTGCTTGATAATTTGCAGGTTTTTTCTAGTTTAGCTTGATCAGATTCTGTAGGGTGTCAAGCGCGAAGCCTAACGTACCGAATATCAGCATACACAAACCCAACCAATAACAGAGGCGATCGCATTCGGTAGGGTAGGGTGGGCAAATCTATGATACTTTGGCAACTTGATCAGTGATCATGCCCATTTGCCCACCCTACAAGAGCGATCGCACTTTGGCCAAACCAAAGGGTAGCGCGAATCCACGAGTAGGGGCGCACCAACCTGCCCCCAATCATCAATCTAATATCTAAAATCGAAGTTATAACAATCCGTGTAGGAATTGTGGGAATTTTATTCCCTATTCCCTATTCCCTATTCCCTATTCCCTACTCCCTACTCCCTACTCCCTTTGCTTATGTATCAACAAACAGATCCACCCCGACCCCCGAAAGAAATCCTACCCACAATGTATGATCTACCTAGCGAAGAAAAGGAGGATTCAGGATTGCCAGATCAATACCATATTTGGCAAGCAGACTTACTGGAGAAAACGTTTTTCCCTCCCAATTATCCTAGAAACCAAATTCTTGTTGCTAGCGATCTGAATATTTACTACAATCTCAAACATCCTACTTGGTATAAACGTCCCGATTGGTTTGCTGTCTTGGGAGTGGATCGTTTGTACGAACAAAGAGAATCCCGCTTGAGTTACGTGATCTGGCAGGAAGGAGTAGCTCCTTTTATTGCCATCGAATTACTTTCTCCTAGTACACAGAAAGAAGACTTAGGAGAAGTTAGACCACAAGCCAACCAACCCCCAACTAAATGGGAAGTCTACGAACGGATGCTACGGATTCCCTATTACGTGGTCTTCAATGGTAATAGCAATAAACTGCGCTTGTTTGAATTAGTGCGCAGCAGCTATCGGGAAGTGATTCTCAACGGTGACAAATTCTGGCTTCCAGAAATAGAACTAGGTTTAGGATTGTGGTCAGGAAACTATCAAGAGTTAAACCGACTTTGGTTGCGTTGGTACGATGCAGCAGAAAATTGGATTCCTACACCGGTTGAGAAAGAAAGACAGCTAGTTGAAAAAGAACGTCAACGAGCTGAACGAGAACATCAACGAGCTGAACGTCTAGCAGCTCAATTGCGAGCAATGGGTGTAGAGCCAGAAGATTGAAATTTTAGATTTTAGAGTAAGCGGTCAGCGGTCAGCGGTCAGCGGTCAGCTTAGTAGTAGCGTAGGGTGGGCAAATAATGAGAGAAAGGCAATTTGAACAAATATCATGTCCATTTGCCCACCCAACAAAATCAGGGGTAGGGTGAGCAAATAATGAGAGAAAGGCAATTTGATCAGTTGTCATGTCCCTTTGCCCACCCTACCAGAGCGATTGGCCGTAGGCCACGCTACGCGATCGCACTACTTTGAGCCTAATATTTTGTCATATTCGGCGTGTGTTCCGATCCAAAACCAAACTAGATCATTATCCTTTTCCACCGCAATCGCTCTGTAATGTAAACCCACTCGAACTGACCAAAACCGACCTACTTTCTTGAAATGTAGTGAGGGATATCGAGGATCTTGTTTGAGCAACTCGTAACATCTATCGGCAAGTTCTTGGATTTCAGACGGTAGCTGTCGATAATAATACCAAAAATCAGGTGTAGCAAGATGTTTCACAAATCAGTACAATTTCCTTGTCGTAAATGTTTCAGTGCTTTGTCTGCTAATGCATCTAGCCTACCAGCCACAACATCTGTCTCAAATTGTCGATCCCAATTTGCTGCATCAAATTCTGCAAACCAAGTCCGAAATTTGGCGAGATCCTCCCTAGAAAGTTGACTGACAGCAAGTTCAATTTCCTCTAAGGAATTCTTATTCATAAGCCCTAATTTTTGACAGATATACTCAAATTATAGAGTTTTTAGTAGGGTAGGGTGGGCAAATGATGATAGTTTGACAATTAGATCAGTTATCATGTGCCTTTGCCCACCGGACAAGTGGTCGGGTGGGCAAATAATGATAGTTTGGCAATTTAATTAGGAATCATGTCGATTTCCCCACCGGACAAAAGCGATCGCACTTCACTACCTTTATTGTGTCATATCATCGGTTTGTTGGGTTTTGTTGTCTCAACCCAACCTACACTATTCGCGTACTCACTTTCAAGCGGACATTGACAGCTGCGTTACACTTCATTAACGCACTCTACAAGAGCTTTGATATCCCTGATATATTCGATTATTAATAAACGTAAATAGTTCAGGGTTTCGACATAGTGTTTCATTTTAGGATAATCAAAGTATTGTGAAAAATACCATTCAGTAAATTTAGGGATTTCTACTAGTTTTATTTTCTGTAATTCATTACTAATTTATTGGGTATTTAATGAATTATCATTAATCACTTGAAAGGCGTATCCTCTAATAGTATCGGTTAATAGTTCAATAATCCCTAATATACTAACGTCTTGATTTTCTTCCCATCGGGAAATTTTTACTCTTTCTGCCTGAGTAGCTTGATAGTCAATGAGCAATTGATTTAAGATTTGCTCAATATATCCTTTGGCTGTTATGGTATTATCAGCTTTGTTGGAAATATCTAAGTTTGGCATGATTTTTTTAAGTTTAGCCGTAATAAATAATTTTGTTGTCTCTTTCTATAAGAAATTCAGTTCCTTTATTCCATCTCAATGCCCCATTGGGTAATTGGGTTTTTCGCGACCATTTTTTGTTAAAATTAGCGGCTTTTCTGAGATACTTTAAATAATTCCCTTTAAAACCGTGTCTGTCTGCATGATCTACAATACTATTGGCTAGGCGTACCCATTCCGTAGGGTAGGGTGGGCAAATTATGAGAGAAAGGCAATTAGATCAAATATCATGTCCATTTGCCCACCCTACAAGAGCGATTGGCCGTAGGCCACGCTACGCTCCGGAAGCGTTCGCAAAGCGTGGCCGAAAGGCCTCAGCTTCCGCGCTTATGCGATCGCACTGACAAGATTCATAGCACTTTTCCCGTAACTTACCCATAGCTCATAAGCTGATAGCTGATAGCACCTCAAGTAGCGTGCGCGTAGCGCTTAAGCTGATAGCTGAATGCTTACTATCATGTCCATTTGCCCACCCTACAAAATCTATGTTCACAACTAAAATAAAAATGCTATAGGACTCCATAGTTACAGTAATAACCAGGCAAATAAATCCTTAACTGTAAGATTTAGCTCACTTACAAAAGATGGTACAGGAAGTAACATATCGGGTTGATCGAATACCTCAATTTCTTGTTTAGAATGGTAAACAAACACAGTTTTTTCCTCTGGGTCAATCAACCAACCGATCTGGGTTCCATGCTTGAGGCAATGAAGAATATTTTTGGTTACTTTTGTGTGACTTTGGTCTGGAGATAAGATTTCAATAGTCCAATCTGGAGTCAGGTTAAATACATTGGCAATTTCTCCATTATCATCACAGGGAATTCGGTTCCAAAGAAATACTGAAATGTCAGGTATTATTGAGCGACCCCCAAAGGTACAACGTAATTCAGGAAAAGCGCAAGCAATTTTTTTAGCTTTTACCAAACTATTGATTGCGGGTATTAGTTCTCCTTGAAGACGACTATGTTTTCCTTGAGGCATGGGCTTCTGAATAATTTTTCCATCAAGGTACTCACTAGCAGGCTTTGTTTCCGGTAGTTTCAGAAACTCCTCCAATGTCAGTATTTTTGGTTGTGATTGTACCATTTCAGGGTTGTCTCCAATTGTGCCAGTAGGGGTAGGGTGGGCAAATTTTGAGAATTTGATCATTTCATCAGCTCTGATGCCCATTTGCCCACCCTACAAAATCAGGCGATCGGTCTTGCTTGTCACCTATTCAGCAGGTTAAGATTTTTTTGACTTGCTCTACAATTTTAACCGATAAACCAATTAACAACAGGGTAGACGGTAGTGGATTTGCTAACCTCAGGGGTAGGGTGGGCAAATTATGATAGTTTGGCAATTTAATTAGGAATCATGTCCATTTGCCCACCGGACTTGAGCCTAAGCACTACAAGTCTAGGCGTACGCTACTTTGAGCCTAATATTTTGTCATATTCGGCGTGTGTTCCGATCCAAAACCAAACTAGATCATTATCCTTTTCCACCGCAATCGCTCTGTAATGTAAACCTACTCGAACTGATCAAAACCGACCTACTTTCTTGAAATGTAGTGAGGGATATCGAGGATCTTGTTTGAGCAACTCATAACATCTATCGGCAAGTTCTTGGATTTACGATGGTAGGTGTCGATAAGAATACCAAAAATCAGGTGTAGCAAGATGTTTCACAAATCAGTACAATTTCCTTGTCGTGAATCTTTCAGTGCTTTATCTGCTAGGGCATCAAGTCTACCAGCCGCAACATCTGTCTCAAATTGTCGATCCCAATTTGCTGCATCAAATTCTGCAAACCAAGCCCGAAATTTGGCTAGATCCTCCCTAGAAAGTTGACTGACAGCACGTTCAATTTCCCCTAAGTCACTCTTATTCATAAGCCCTAATTTTTGACAGATATATTCAAATTATACCGGGGACTACTTATTTTTTGGCATTGCTGAGGGGCGGGATTAATAGGAGTGGAACGGGCATCCTGCCCGCCGGAAGATTTTAACGGGCAAGATGCCCATTCCACGGCAAGATGCCCGTTCCACAGTAGGGTTGCCCGTTCCACAGTAGCGTAGGGTGGGCAAATAATGAGAGTTTGGCAATTGAATCCGGAATTATGTCCATTTGCCCACCCGACAAAAGCGATTGGCCGTAGGCCACGCTACGCTCCGGAAGCGTTCGCAAAGCGTGGCCGAAAGGCCTCAGCTTCCGCGCTTATGCGATCGCATTATTAAGGTGTTAGGTTTTAGGGAAACACTTAGTGGAGTAATTCCACATTCCGCAGGTTAGTTAGTCAAGAACTGCTGGCTCCAGATACAACTTTCTAGACAGAGCAATATCCTAAGCGAGGCGTAATCATGTTTGATCATAGACTATATATAATACTCGCTGCTCGCTCTGTATTGGGTCCTCTGGCGGTTTCACCTTTGTAACCAGCTTCTGCGGCAAGTTTGGTGTAGGAGTAACCTAACCTAGAATGTACCACAGTAATCCATCCTTTTGCCTCTTGCGGACGCAATTTCTTCGTTTCGCCAAGCAATCGTGCCATTTCTGTTTCAAATTCTGTCCTTCTCTTTGCCATATTTGTTTGATATTGCACCGAGTCTACTGCTTGCTTAACTAAGTCAGCTGCCTTATTTAATTGCTTATCTTGTTCAAATTTATGTGCTTCCACAAGTTTTTTCAAGTCTTCCAATTCCTGAGGTGATAGATGATTTTTAAGCACTGCGTCAGCTAATTCCTCAAGACTTTTCCTAGTTAAAGACGGATAGGTTACCTCAGCCACATATGGGCGATTAGACCAACCACTACCTGTCTTCTGATCTATGTGTGCCTCGCTTTGTGATGCTGTAATGTCAAACCAAGCGATATCCTTGTCAGTTAATTGCTCCTTAATAACAAGATCTGGTCGAGTATGACCCCGTGTCCCCTGAAGTACAATCTGCATTCCTGTTGGCAGATAGGGGTCAAGTTTGTTTGTTTTTATTGAAGCATTAGTTAGGGATTCAACTGCATAACCGTAGGATGCATAAATGAATGGCTCCTTTTTAAGGGCATCATCCAAGCTGCCACTCATCTTGTATGTATCCGTAAATGATGTAACTAGAGCTATCCATCGTTTTGTGTAACCATCTACATCTGGAATTCTGAGGGGATTTTTTAGGATATTGTCGGCAAGATTATTTACAAGTTTGTCTAGCTCTAAGACAAAGCTGTCAAAGTTATCATCTGCCCGTCGTGTCCATGCCTGAGCTCTCTGAATGACTGGAGAAGATAACTGCTTTACTTCGTCGAAGACTCTTCCAATCTTCTGCGATTGCGATCGCTGTACTGTACTACCAGTTTGCTGCACCACATGGGTCAATTCATGAGCAATCAATTCCTGCCCCCCTCGACTCCCAGGGTTATATTCCCCCTGCCGAAAGAAGATATCTTTACCTGTAGTAAAAGCACGAGCTTGAATTGATTGATTCAACTGGTCAGATTGGGTATCACTGTGAACCCTGACTCCACTAAAATCTGCCCCAAACGACTGTTCCATTGGTTTCCGGATACTCTCAGCGATCGGCATCCCCGACCCCTTTGCCTGTTGGATCGAGCTTTCCAACTCTGGGGTAGCCGCCATTCCACCGTCCTGGGATTGAAGCTGCACCATTGGCTTCCTCATCAGTTCATCTTGTTCCTGTTGAGCTTGAATCGACTGATGTTGAGTGGTTTGACGTGGAACTGGTGCGTTAATCTGTCTTACTACTTCCGATGCTACTCGGTCGGCTTCAAGCTCATACTTATCCCCAGCTTCACCAATAGTCAGCTTCGCCTGCACTAAATTCCCCTCGAACCAATTGCCCCTTAACTCATGGGAAAGTCCCCTAAACATTGGCTGACGTTGGATTGGCTGCCCACTAACAGGGGAAACACTACTCAGCAGAGGGTCAATAGTTCGAGCAACTTTCTGTTGGTAACCAACTTCTGACTGAGAGTTTTGGTGCTGGGACTTAATTAGATGACCTAGTGCCCGGTTGCCGATTATCCCTTGCAATTCTTCTATGGGGTGGAGCTCTGGCTTGGTACTAGGTGATGGTTGTTGCTGTTGAGAAGTGAGTGTTTTTGTGGTTTGGCTTTGTCGTAGATTACCCATGAGTTTTACGAAATATTTAATAGTTTGTATATTATGAGGTGATTTTACCCCTAAAATTGTCTCGTTTACCAACTAAGTCTTGAGTAATTATTCTCTCATTTTTTTTCAATAAATCATAGAAAGCTTTTAGTCTTTCCAATTTTTCAAGCCAATTTTCCATTTCCTTTGCTACTACTGTAGTTTGATCTATCTCGTCGAGAGAAACTATACTGAGGCGATTCCAATCGAGCTTTCCTTTTCCGTGTTTTTCAGCTTTAGCACCTCCCGCACTAGATAGAGGGTTTGCGGTTGCTTCTGTTGACTTCCAGTTATGAACATATCCCTCGTTACTCGCACCACCTGGAGCAGTTGTTTCTACTCCAACCTCTAGAGCTCCGAATTTTTCTGTAGTTGGAGGTCGAAAAACAATCAGCAAATGTCCGTGGGCTCCATCTGGCAAAATTATATCACTGTTGAAATCTGTCTGACCAATACCACCAACAGCTAAATTTATGCCATAAAGTTCTGTTCCATAAAATTTATTTTTAATTGCTGCTAGCTTTCCTCCTTGCTCTCGAACTTTTTCTTCCTGCCTCGACCTTTTCATGAAGTGTGTACCGAAAGAACGTTTAAACGCTCCGATACTTTCGTCTATTTTTCCTGCTTGAGTTACACCAAGCCAATTGAGTAAGGCATAGGGGTCTCTTACGCCTGCTTCACTTTTTTTCGCTAGCTTAGGAATTACAATATTGACTCTGCCACCATGAGATAGGGCGGTAGCAACATTTTCCGACCACTTTTCATATCTGGGCAAGTTACCCTCGGTTCCAATATCAGTACATTCTTTTAATCCAGCTTGCATGAGTAAAAATACTTTTTTAAGCACCCCTATGGCTTTTGTATGTTTTTCAATCGCCTCACCTATATCAACTTTCTTACCTTTCGCCTTACCGTATTGATGTATTTCTTGCTGACGCTTCTTGGCTTCCTCAATAATTATGGCTTTTCTCTCACTCCCTTTTTCCCCTAAATCAAGGGTTTTTTGCCAAACTTCACCAGTGTTACTCCGAATTTCATCCAGATACTCATTACCTCCTGGCTGATTAGCTTTGAAATGTAAAGCCATTTGATAAGGACGAGTTTTAAATAAGTACTCTTTGCTGAGACTAAGTTCTTGTAATAGTTGAGTGTTTGAGCGGCATAGCCAAGCTACGCTAGCCACAATTAGTCTTTGATTGGGATGTAGTTTGAGCCAGTCATTCTCACTTTTTTTTCTTAAGTATTCTTTAGCTTCTTCCAAAGAAAACATTTGTAAGCTTTCTAGATATCGCTTACCCTCTTCATCGTTAGCCATATTTTGAATCACATTTAGCTCATTAATACTTAGGAGCTTATTAACACCTCTTTTTTTGAGGTATATATCTTGAAAGTATTTTTGAAACTGCTTCTGAACATCTTTATTGCCGAACCCAAGTTGCTTTAAAACTTCCGGTTTAATTCTCGGCGTTGCTTCCTCCAAGGGTATGTCATGTGTTGCTTCCTCCAAGGGTATGTCATGTATTGAAAGCCAATTTGGAGAATCCGTCCATTTTTTCGGGTGTTCTTCTTTCGGGTATTTTTTTTTGCTTGGTGCCCGCTGTAGAGTTTTATTCTGCTCTAAGTGTACCTGGAATGTTGGAGAACTCGGCACACTATCACTCTGAGACTTACACTGGATTTGCCCCCCAGTTTGCTGCACCACATGGGTCAATTCATGAGCAATTAACTTCTTCCCCTCCTGACTCCCAGGGTTATATTCTCCCTGTCGAAAGAAGATATCTTTACCTGTGGTAAAAGCACGAGCTTGAATAGATTGATTCAACTGGTCAGATTGGGTATCACTGTGAACCCTCACTCCACTAAAATCAGCCCCAAACGACTGTTCCATTGGTTTCCTAATACTTTCAGCGATCGACATCCCCGACCCCTTTGCCTGTTGAATTGAGCTTTCCAACTCTGGGGTAGCCGCCATCCCACCTTCAACAGAGTCAAGCTGAACCATTGGCTTCCTCTTGAGTTCCTCTTGCTGACCTTGAGCTTGAATCGACTGATGTTGAGTTGACAAACTAGAAACTGGTGCGTTAATCCGGTCCACTACTTCCGATGCTACTCGGTCAGCTTCAAGCTCATACTTATCCCCAGCTTCACCAATAGTTAGCTTCGCCTGTACTGGATTGCCCTGCTGCCAATGGCCCATTAACTCATGGGAAAGTCCCCTAAACCTTGGCATTCGCTGAATTGGTTGCCCACTAACAGGGGAGACACTACTCAGCAGAGGATCTTGGGAACGATGAACTTGTCGAGATAAGTCTGGCTGGGATTTAATTAGATTACCCAGTGCCTGGTTGCCGATTATCCCTTGCAGTTCCTCGACTGGGTGGTATGTTGGCTTCCTACTTCCCGATACAAGAGACTGATCTGGAGTTTGTGTGTTTTTGGTTTGGCTTTGTCGTAGATTACCCATGAGCTTGGTTAAATTAAGAGTCGGCAAAAGTCACAGTGTAATTATCATATAGCCTTTGAGATCAAAGGGATTGTGGCAGGGACGGAAATATGGGAGGACGGGAGCGATCGCATTACATTGACTTACATTGGCTTTTAAAGCATGGTGCATTTTTGTATCTAGTTAGAAGTTTTCCTAATCCCTTAAAGTTTTACTCCGAATGCTTCCTTCACACCTACTATTTCTTGTATTTGAGCTTTTTACTCTCATTAAGTCGCTCAATTAGATTATAGGCAGAAACTGCCATCGGCTTTAGATCACCGACTTTCAAGTCATCTTGCATCCGACGAAGTTCAACCACCAAGGCTTTAACTGGTTTGTCACTCAGCCCAACCAAATCGTCAACACTTCCTAAAGCTCCAAGGGAGTTATGAATTGCCTCAAAATCAGCTCGCTTGTCTTTGACTAATTTGACTAAGTTGTCTGCTGACTCATCTTCATCCGCTGCTTTAATTTCCTCGGGAAGGTTAACATAGTTCTTTAACAGGTCATATCCAGTAGGAATATGTTCTAGCCATTCTTGACGAGTTAAAGTAATCCGGACTTCTTGAATATTTCCCACCATACCTTTCTCAATTGTTTTTGGGAAAATCGGTTGTCCCCCTTCACCTGTGAACCCAGCAGCATTTAAGACTAACTCAGCGAATTGATTAGGATTAGTTTTAAAGTAATTCCTGTAGGGTTCGGGAATTAATCCAAAGTTGTGGGCAAAATCAGTTCGAGCCATCATCGCTCCCGCAATGGCTTTTGAGTTATCTCTATCCGTCATGTTTGTTGCTTTGTGGAGATAATTTACCAAGATAGTCACTAGTCCCATTAATTCTTTTTTACTGACACTATCATCAATTCCCCCTACATTTAATCTCTTTACTTGATCATTGACCCATGCATCGGCCTTAGATAAAAATGATAAGTCTCCTTTACCAAATAAATCTTTATTTGCTTTTTGCTTACGAGATTGTTGTTTATGACGTTCTCTTTTAAAGAGATTTTGATTGAGCCATCCAGTGACATTCAAGTCTTCCTTAACAGTAACGTATTCGACAAGATCGCTAATCTTTCCAATATGTAAACCAGCCGTAAGCTGAGGGGAAAAGCTTAATTCCTTTCCATCTGGATAAATTCGGAGATTAGAATCAGGTTCTCCTCCACCTGCTGTTACGTCCTCTGATGGAATAAACTCCTCTCCTTTACGACTATTCAGATAACTTGCCATTGCCACAATGTTATCCATTACTGATTCAACTTCACTTTTACTTTCTAGTGGCTCTGTGACCCATTCTAAGTTAGAGCCTCCTGAAGGACTTGCATCAGCAGTTAGATCAAATTTATCACCTCGAATAAAAGCTGTTGCTTTGGGAACATTCTGACCGAGTAATGGAGGCTCACTAAGTTGTTTATTTACATACATGCTAAAAACCATTGCCTGGTAGTCCTGACTGTCCTCATTTACTCTGGTCATTAGTGCTTGACCGGCATTAGTTAGAGTAGATTGACTATCGTCAGTAAACCATAGGTCTAAACGACCTTGTTGATCCAATCCCTTTTCGTGGTTAGTAAGCTCAACTATTTTTATGGAAGGTTGTTCAGCCATTACTTTAGCCACTTTAATATTGATCGCTAAATCCCGTTGAGTCTTAGCACGTTGAAAGTCTTGCTGGGCTTGTTGCCAGTTACTTACATTTCGCACATTCCACTGTGCTTCAAATTCATATCCCACTCGACGCTGTACAACATCTACGGGAGCACTTTCATTAGTACTAATTTTATCGTTATGGTCAAATTCACTCCCATTATGCTGGTTTAATTGGCGTTGCACAGAGGCTCTATTCTGCTGCACCACATGGGTCAATTCATGGGCAATCAATTCCTGCCCTCCTCGACTCCCAGGGTTGTATTCCCCCTGCCGAAAGAAGATATCTTTACCTGTAGTAAAAGCACGAGCCTGAATAGATTGATTCAACTGGTCAGATTGGGCATCACTGTGAACCCTCACCCCACTAAAATCTGCCCCAAACGACTGTTCCATTGGTTTCCGGATACTTTCGGCGATGGGCATCCCCGACCCCTTTGCCTGTTGGATTGAGCTTTCCAACTCTGGGGTAGCTGCCATCCCACCTTCAACAGACATTAGCTGCACCATTGGCTTCCTCATCAGTTCATCTTGCTGACCTTGAGCTTGAATTGAGTCTGGTTGAGTGCTGTGACTAGTAACTGGTGTGTTGATCCGATCCACTACTTCCGATGCTACTCGGTCAGCTTCAAGCTCATACTTATCCCCAGCTTCACCAATAGTCAGCTTCGCCTGTACTGGATTGCCCTGCTGCCAATGGCCCATTAACTCATGGGAAAGTCCCCTAAACATTGGCTGACGTTGGATTGGTTGCCCACTAACAGAGGAGACACCACTCAACAGAGGATCTTGGGAACGATGAACTTGTCCAGATAAGTCTGGCTGGGATTTAATTAGATTACCCAGTGCTCGGTTGCCGATTATCCCTTGCAGTTCCTCGATTGGGTGGTATGTTGGCTTTCTACTTCCTAATACAAGAGACTGATCTCGAGTTAGAGTCTTTCTGGTTTGGCTTTGTCGTAGATTACCCATGAGCTTGACTAAATCTTAAATACTCGGCAAACGTCACCTAATCATGATATAGCCGAATCGCACTGAGGGGGTTCACCTCAAGACCGCGCTACATCCCTACCAACGTGGCATAGGTCACCTAGTTAACTCAAGCAACAACAGAGCAGGGGTAGGGTGGGCAAATGATGAGAGTTTGGCAATAGATCAGTTATCATGTCCATTTGCCCACCCTACAAAAGCGATCGCACTACAAGATCCGCGATCGCACTGCTCAACCTGGGCTGAGTTAGATCGGTAACATCCAATTGCTTAGCAAATCAGCACTAAGGCTTGGGTGTACCTGCTTATTTCAAAGATGCTTTTACTTTTTCATAAAGTAGATCATATTCCGGTATATTGGGATCGACGCCTAGTGCACCTATAAGTGCGTAGGCGTAGGCTCGGTCTAATGGGTTTCCACGAATTGACTGCTCAACTATGAATTTGGCTGCCCAGTTTCTGATTTTTCCCTTATTTTTCTCTATGGCTGGAACAAGATCGGCTTTATTTGGTGCCTGATCAGGCGGCAGGCCTAATTGGTTTTTTAGGATGTATTTTGCGAACTTCCCTTGTTTCGGGTCTTCCCAGTACTCTATTATAGTTTTCGCTATCTCTGGTGGCTTCCTATGACTGTATTTTTTCCCTGCTCTTTTCAATAACAGGCCTATTGCGCCAATTCCTGCGATCACTCCTATTACACCTGCGCCTATGCCGGTAACGGACGCGGCACCTACTCCTGCTACGCTCACACCGGCGGCTATTGCGCCTCCTGCTCCTCCTATGAATGCCCCTGTGCCTGAAATGATATCGTTTCTCGCACGGGCTAGTTTACTCTCGGCTTTTCTCTCTGTGTAACCCGCCGTAGTATATGATTCTCCTTTTAGTTCTTTATATCTTTCGTCCAGAGATTTGGCTTTTTCTTGGCTTTTTCCCTCTTCTTTGCGATTTTTAATGGCAACATAGGTACCTATCGCTCCAAAAAGTGAACCTATTCCAGCGAATGCGAAACCGACGCTGGGAAGGCCTAATACTTGTAACGGACCAGTTATTCCTGTTGCACCTGATTCTAACGCACCTATAAAACCTGACCCAACACCGGCTCCGGTCTGGGTTACATCCAGACCTGTAAACCCTTTATGGTCTGGTACTCGAGTCACTGCTTGTTTTAATCGTTTGGTGCTCGATGTGTTCCGGGTTGAACTTTGCTTTTCTGTTCTTTCTCTGTTTCTCGGTAATAGGGGAACATTCTCCTTGACCAGATTATGTAGCTTTTCTAACGCTAGCGCTAAAGTGCCACTATCATATAATTGATAACCTTCATTTTTGGCGAGTATATATACTAGATCCATTCCTTGTGATAAGACATAAGGCATCTGCTCTTTTAAATCTCTCTCTAACTGTTCCCAGGCATCGATTGACCTGACATTACTAATAGCGTCCTGAATTTCTTCTATAAATCGATCATATTTTGCACTTGCTGTTTTATTTTCTTTAAAAGAAAATTCTATAATATATTTGATTTCTATGAGTTCACTAATGATGCTACTATATTTGTGATCATATTCTTTATGTTTCTTCTCTGCATCTTCGGGGCTCATGCACTGAATCAATGAAGTTTGTGGAGCCGAAGTCTCCAACAAGTGCTGGGGATAATTCTGATAATTAGCAGGATTGGTAACTGCTTGTCTGACTGCTCGTCTTCCCATCAAGTCAGCTTCTTGTTCTAGGCTTTTCTCATCGTTGACCATGATACCCTTCGTTTGGGTGGTACCTTGGACCCGTCCCTGCATTTGCTGCACCACATGCCACGCCTCGTGGGGCAGATGTCGCTCCTGCCCCGGGCCCACCTCGATCGTTTTACCCTGGGTATAGGCGAGTGCCTGGATCTGGGCAGGTTTGGGCGAATTATAATGAACTCTGACATCATCCAGTGAATATCCTGACAGGTTTTCCACTCCTGCTTTGAGCTTATCTGGCAATCCGGTTTTATTCGGGATAGGTGCGTTAATCCGGTCTAAATCTTCCGATGCTACTCGGTCAGCTTCAAGCTCATACTTATCCCCAGCTTCACCAATAGTTAGCTTCGCCTGTACTGGATTGCCCTGCTGCCAATTGCCCCTTAACTCATGGGAAAGTCCCCTAAACATTGGCATTCGCTGGATTGGCTGCCCACTAACAGGGGAGACACTACTCAGCAGAGGATCTTGGGAACGATGAACTTGTCCATACTTGTCTGGCTGGGATTTAATGAGATTACCCAGTGCTCGGTTGCCGATTATCCCTTGCAGTTCCTCTATGGGGTGGTATGTTGGCTTCCTACTTCCCGATACAAGAGACTGATCACGAGTTAGTGTCTTTTTGGTTTGGCTTTGTCGTAGATTACCCATGAGCTTGACTCAATCTTAAATAGTCGGCAAAGGTCACATCATCATGATATATCCGAATAGCACTGAGGGGGTTCACCTCAAGACCGCGCTACATCCCTACCAACGTGGCATAGCTCACCTAGTTAACTCAAGCAACAACAGAGCAGGGGTAGGGTGGGCAAATGATGAGAGTTTGGCAATTTAATTAGGAATCATGTCCGTTTGCCCACCCTACAAAAGCGATCGCACTAGGGTGGGCAAATGATGAGAGTTTGGCAATTTAATTAGGAATCATGTCCATTTGCCCACCCTACAAGAGCTTCGCACTACTCCATTATTTGGTGATATTTTGCAACTATCTATTCTTGATCTTGTTCTGCTGATCTAAATCTTTTCGCTTTTGGACTATATTCAGCTGCTGTAGACGCCTGTCCATCATCTACAGCACTTGAGAAGTTCGTGTCTAGTTTCGACTCACTTGGCAAAAACTTTTTTCCGAATTCGAATAGTTTTTCGGCATTTGCCATGATGTCTTCGATCTTCTGCGCTGATGGGATGTTTTTATTGCTACGGGTACTCATGAAATCCCTAAGCTCGAAAAATGGCACTCCCTGTTCATTTAATTCATAGGCTCCCAATCCCTCCCTTTTGGTTCTGTATCCTTCTGGGGGTGACAAAACATCTGATAACCATTCATTCCCCTGTTTATCCTTATCCTTACCCTCATCAATTTCCTGTTGAATGAAATCCATTGGCAACGGATTCTTGATACTAGAAATCCATGATGATACTGTAGGTTGTTTAGACTCTTCGACTTTCTTGCCTGTTTCGTCATAAAGACCTTTACTAAAAATATCAGGTAATATTTCTAGTTGATTCCTTTTTTCGAGCACTTTCTTACTAAATATGTCTAAGATCTTTTCTAGGTCTATGCTATCCTTTGCTTTTAATTGTTCATACATTTCGCTAAACCTATTTCTCGGCATTGTAGCAAAAGCATATTTTGGATCCTCTTCTTTTCCTTTTGTGTTTGCATCAAAGGTTTCGATTAGTGCCATGAGGAGCATCTTTAGATAGCCTATTACGGCTCTATAGTCTTCCTGGGAGTCTATAGTTTTCAGATCTGTCTGATTGATCGTCTCTTCTATGATCTCTTCGTTTAATTTTAATTTCAAAAGTTGCGCTGTTTCTGCCGCGCTCTTTCCTATCAACTGGCGATAATCTTTGTTGTTTTTGTCCGCTAATAGATCTATGTAATAGCCAAAATGTTTAAACGGTATGTCTAGGGTTGCCTGTGGAACAAACTTCGCTTTTTCTGCATCTCTCCTCTCTTCTGCTACATATCTTATTTGATAGGGCATGCCAGCCACCTTTTCTCCTGAGAACAAAAAACCACCTATATTATCGCCTTGATTCACCAAATCATTTTTTCTTTTCTTATTCTCATTGAGAAAATTTTTCATATCTGTATGTGCTGCCTTTATTTCGTCCGAATTATTCATCGGATCAGTGACGAATTCTAGATTGCCATTGTCGCTTGTTATTGCTACTTTGCCTTTTTTTGCTAACGCTTTCTTAGTATCTTTTATTTGAGTAAAGCAGTCTTTTTTATTTTCGTCTTTTCTTTCTACTTTTATTTCATTATCTGATTCCGCCTCTATAGCAATCGCCCGCTGTATTATCTTCCTCCCGCTACTCCCTAGTATCTCTTTCTTTTGCTGAACCACATGAGTCAATTCATGAGCAATTAACTCCTGCCCTCCTCGACTCCCAGGGTTATATTCCCCCTGCCGAAAGAAGATATCTTTACCTGTAGTAAAAGCACGAGCTTGAATAGATTGATTCAACTGGTCAGATTGGGCATCATTGTGAACCCTGA